>JBARRC010000274.1:0-1911 GCA_049644045.1 Phycisphaerae bacterium | reverse complement strand
CCGGCAGGGCCGCGAGGGGGAGGTCGGTCGGCACTTCCGAGGGAGAATGAGATGTCGTGGCCGGCGGGCGCGGCGGCACCAGATTACGATGTTGGGGAGCCAACCCGGTCCACCTGCCTTCCCGGTTCCGGGCAGATGCACAGGGCTGGAGCAGCGTAAGGTTGGCTAGGCCTCGGTAGGCCTGCCGCCGTGCATCTCCGTTGTTGCGGGACCGTCGGTGGTTCTGCCCTTTCCGACGGGGGTGACGCGGCCGCGGAGTGACGCGCGCGAAGACGAGGCCTTCGGGCTAGAAACGGATGAGGAGGAAGGGACCGTGTACGAAGAGGGAATCACGGAGTAGTATATCGACCGTCTCCTCGACCTGTACGGCGACGACGAGGACGAGTTGACAGAGGAGGAGCGGAACAGGACGCACCACGACCGTTCCATCGCCTCACCCGCTGACGATGACGGGCGGAGGGGTGACATGTCGCAGGGGCGCTCGCCGATCCACGGCATCGCGTCCACCTCGGCGACAGGCGATTTCGGGGTCTCCGCCGGGCCGTGCTCGACCAGATCGGTAACCGCTCCCCCGAGCACCTTGAGCGGGTCCGCCGCACCGTCAGCCGCGTCGAGGGCCTGTGGCCCGGCGAGAGGCCATCCAGCATGTTGGCCTACTACGGCAGGAGCGGTGACGGCGCGCCGGAGCGTCTTCCCAGCGCGGACGGCGTACCCGAAACGGAGGCCTGGCCCATCAGGTTGTCGCGCCCGGTGATCGAGGGCCCCGCGAGAGCCTGGTCGAGGTGCTCGTCCACGAGTTCGGCCACGCGGCGTCAACGCCGGATGACGTCGAGGTCTAATCAGGGCTCGGCTGCGGGTGGGGAAGCGGGTTTGGACGCCTCATGGTGTCGATGCGATCGGGGCGGGACCGCGCACCACGGGTAGGATTGTCGCGATGAAGCGGTTAGACAGGCACGAAAGGCGGCAACAGAGGCCGTTCTCGCCGGAATCGAAAAGGTCATCCGGATACGGTTCTGGATGGAGGCCCGAGAAAGGGGAAATGTCGGTTACAAGAATCAGTTCGTTTCGTAATGGCCCCTCGCATTCTCGTGTGATACGCTTCATTATCAGCCGTTTTGACTGTTCGGAACGGCAAAATCTCTAATCTTGAAAGGGGATTGAGATGTCTGGGTCCGTGGTGACATCACAGCGGTTGTCCTTGATTCGCACTATGACCGCCGCGTACTTGATTGCGCTTACGCCTTCGGTGCTCCTGGCCAGGCATCCCTGCGATCGTCTTCACCGGACACTTCCACCCGCATGTAGCGAACAAGTCCCGACGGTGGGTTTCTCGGGCGAGACCGTCGAAGAGCAGGACCTAGATCCGAAATCCGTAGACAAATACTTCGACCCACAACACCGCCTAGCCAAAGTCTGGGGGGCCGGGCCAAGTAGGGACCTCGTGTCCAAGCTGCTGAAACTGACAACCAGAGATTATGCAGCCTCCGAATACGGTGCGGACGAATGTTGGGAAACTTCGTTCGGCGACATCCTGCAGGCCTTCTGCCAAACTCGACATGGTGAACAGGCATCCCACGAGCGATGGACGACTCTACGGAAGCAGCATCCCAAGATTTACGACGGGGTGTACCCTGTCCTTTCTGAATTGCTGAACGATTCTGGGTTCAGGAAAAAAGGTCCCGGCGGAACGTCAGACCGAGCGGATGACGGGTTCTTCTTCGGGGCTTCAATTCGTCACAACGGCCGCGTCTACACACAGGGTGCGACGCTCATGTTTGCGTGTGAATCCGGACTCGATCCCTGTTCAGCGATCACTCGATTCAAGAAAATCGAGCGGTCACTTGATTTATACCCTCAGTGGAAAGGCCTTGTGGACCCGTACAACTCCGTATCCGTAGTCGGTGACCGGGT
>JBARRC010000273.1:0-2800 GCA_049644045.1 Phycisphaerae bacterium | reverse complement strand
GCTCAGGTTGTTGAGCGACCTCGCGAGGTCGGGCAGGAAGGCATCGGGCCTGGCTTCAGCAAGCTTGCGGTAGTGCCCCACCGCCTCGTTGCAGGCCTCGAGCGCTTCCTCGCGCCGCCCCAGGTTGCTCAAGCGATTGCTCAGGTTGTTGAGCGACATCGCGAGGTCGGGCAGGAAGGCATCGGGCCTGGCCTCAGCAAGCTTGCGGTAGTGTCCCACCGCCTCGTTGCAGGCCTCAAGCGCTTCCTCGCGCCGCCCCAGGTCGCTCAAGTCAACGCTCAGGTTGCTCAGGAGCCTGGCCCGCTCCGAGCTGTTAGAGGTCTCATCGCGGCGAGGCTCTTGTTCAAGCCCTTCAAGGAGCAGGCCACGAACGGACGCGTTAACCTCACGCAAGCTCACCGCCCCGAGCAGATCGTCCTCCAACAGGGCATCTTCAAGTTTGCCGGCCAGTGAGAAGTCCCTTGCCCGCTCCAAGCTCGCGGCCAGGGCCATGCCGAGCGGGTCGCCAACCTGTGGGGCCAGACGGCAGGCCGTGAGTGCCAGAAGTGCGGCTCTCTCGTTCAAGACTCCTGAGAGAAGCTTAGAGTCTCCTGTTCGCCTCGTCAGGCGAGTGAGAACCGTCAGGGTCGTTTCGAACTCAGATTCCTCGCAGCCGTCAACAACCCGGAGTAAGTGGAGCACATCCAGGAAACGCGCCACGAGGTGCTCGCCAAGGAGGTCGGGCTGGACCGGGACCACCCAGGTCTCTTCGCCGGGATAGACATAACGGAACCGGTTGCCGATCTTCCGCGGGCTCGGATAGTCTCCTGAAGAAAAGCCCTCCGCCAGTTGCTCCATGCGGGGCCTGCTGACCCCGCCAACCAGGACAATCGCCGCGGCAAGCCGGCCAAGGAACGCGGTGAGATCTTCGCGATCACGCACGTCGCCTTCGAAATCGGATATTGGCTCTCGAACAAACTTGAGTTCGTGGTCCGTAATCACATCGAGCAGCTTCACGGCATCAAGCGGCTCTCCCGGAGACCAGACTTCGTCGACCAAAGCGAGTGCCGCCATGTGAAGGTAGAGCGCTTGCTCGAAGTTCTCACCTGCCAGGGACGGCGCGGCTTGTGAGAGAACGTGTTCGCCCAGGAGGCCTCCGCCGCGCACCGTGCGGAAGGCTCCTGCCGCTTCGGTAAAGACTTCTTGCCGCGGCGCCGAGTCGTGGGCCAGCGGCTCGAGCGGCGTGATTCGCGCGGCCGCAGCCAGCTCCTTGATGCCATACTCCTCTTGGCCTTCGCCCAGAGACTCCCACCAGTCGAACGTGGCGCGGGCAAGGAAGACGACGCGCAGCTTGGCGCCTCCGTGCCGGGCGGCCTCAAGGGACGCGCGCAAGAGACGTGTAGTAAGATCAGGCCGCGTCTCCGCATAGTCAACGACGATGAGCGTGGGAATGTTGGTCCTCTCGAGAATCTGGATGCTCTCATCCCCCTCATCCGCGTCGATAAACCCCGAGATCCAGCCACGTTGCTCCAGGCGCAGCCCGTGCTCGATGAGCAGTCTTGTCTTGCCCGTGCCGCCGGGCCCCGTGATAAGTCTGACGGCGACCGGCGTCTCGTCGTCACACCAACCAAGCAGCTCCGCAAGTTCGGCTTGCCGGCCAGGTTCGTAGAAGGGAACCACGGCGTAGTGCGCCTGGAGAAGCTGTGCCGGAGATGGCTCCGGCGGAGGGGGTTCGACACCACGCCTTAGCAGTCTGTCCAGCGAGGCGATTTCTCGAAGCCGTCGAGCCTCGGGGCCGGCGTACCAGCTCTCAATCTGCGCGATGGGCTTGTCGATGACCTTCTTGAAGTCGGCAACGCCGACGGTGCGTTCGTTGTGGTCCTTCTTTGCCGAAAGCTCGAGAACTCGTGCCACCAGATGGCCAGTAAGAAGATCGGCTCTATCACGATGGGCAGGACGCAGCTCGCCCAGGCGTTGTTGGAGCTGAGCGCGGATCCTCTGGCCGACCGGCTGCTCGAACTGCCACGTCACCGCCGCGACGAACTCGCCCCAGCGGTTGCCCTCGCTCATGGCGCGAAGCTGGTCGTCGCTGAGTCGAAAGCCGCCTTTTTTCCCCACCCCTCGGCGGGCGAGCTTCGAGACGGCCTCCGAGACGGCATCGCCGTGTTCCCCGTCCTGCCAGGCTTCGAGAACGTCGATGGGGAGGTCCTGGTCCGTCTTCTGCTCGCCTCTTGGCGCGGTGGTAACGAACACGAACTTCCGCGCCGCGTCTTTTGACGCGAGGAACTGGTGTAGAAAGCCGAGGATGGGCTTCTGCACGGCCTGGCTGCGGAAGGTGAGCGGGCGCGTGTAGTCCTTGACCTGCCAGTTCTCCGTGCGGCCGAGCAGGAAGCGGTCGATATCCTCGTCGCCCTCGAAGCAGAGGTGCTCCCCTTGCTTCAAGTTCGCCCAGCAAAGGGCGGAGTGGTAGACCTGGTAGAGGTAGCCTCTGAGGCTTGCGTGAGCGCTGCGGCTGACTTGTTCCGTGCGAGCCATCACAGAGCATGGTAAGCCCGGATGGAGTCCGAGTATATCTCTGGTCGCGCGTGAGTTCGGGCGAGAAGCCGCTGACCACACGTGACGGCGGTCAAAGGCTCCTCGCTGCGATCCGTCAACGCAAGGCCGATACCGTCGTGCTGCTCAAAAATCGGGGGCCACCATACGAATGGCACTGCCGTCGATTTTGAGCCCCGCCGGCGCGAGAATTCCACGGGCGCACGCGGAGATTGTTAGCGATCTCCATCGTGCGTGAAGGATTTGCTCCGGCACTCTGGATAGCTAT
>JBARRC010000272.1:0-4366 GCA_049644045.1 Phycisphaerae bacterium | reverse complement strand
CTCAAGCATCGTGTTCCCGCAACGTCCTCGTGCCAGCACTTGACCATCCTCGTCTTTTGCGTTCAATACCGAGTTCCGAATGTGTACGTCTGCACCTACATGAATCATGGCTGTCCTCCAAAAAGGTCGTTGGCGTGAAACAACGCCGAAAGGTACGCCTCCAGCGTACCGGAGGACAGCCTCTTCATGACATTAGGGGCGGCGGAAACGCTCTTCCGCCCCTCCGGGGCTTGGGATTCAAATGCCGTCCTTTTCCCAGGACTTCCGTCCTGGGCTATTATCTGTCGCCCCTTCGGGGCTGGAAAACAATCCGCGGAAACTGCCACGCACCCGAGAAGAGGTAAGCCATGGTCAAGATATTGGTCGTTGACGATGTGGCGGGCAACGTAGACTTCCTTGATGGTTTGCTGAAACCATATCTCACTTGCTCTCGGCCCACGTGCGACCCGAGGCTACGTCGACCACGATGGGAACATCGAGGTTGATGGCTGTTTCCATCTTCTCGCGGACCAGCGCCGCATCGCGCTCGATGTCTTCTCGTGGCACTTCAAAGACCAGCTCGTCGTGGACTTGGATGAGCATTTTAGCGGAGTGGTCACCGGCCTTGTATGCCCGGTGGATGTCGATCATGGCCCGCTTGATCAGATCGGCGGCTGAACCTTGGACGACGGTGTTGACGGCGAGGCGCTCGCCGAGCGCGACCTGCTGTCGGTTGCGCGATTGCAGCTCCTGGATGGGGCGGCGCCGTCCGAGGATCGTCTCCGCATATCCCGTACGCCTGGCATCGTCGACGCACTTCCTGATAAACGAACGAATGCCGGGGTACCGCTTGAAATAGGCGTCGATGAACATGCTGGCCTCGCCGACGGGGATGCCCAGCGATCGCGAAAGCCCGAAGGCGGATTGGCCATAGATGATGCCGAAGTTGACGCCCTTGGCAGCGCTGCGTTGAGCCGGAGTCACATCCTCAAGCGCGACGCCGTTTACCTGCGCCGCCACCGCACGGTGAATATCCTGGCCGCTACGGAAGGCTTCCAGGAGCACTTCGTCCTTACAGAAATGAGCGAGCAGACGCAGCTCGACCTGAGAGTAATCTGCGGCAAGCAGAATGCTGTCGGGATCGCTCGCGGCAAAGGCGTTGCGTATCTGCCGGCCGGTCTCGGTGCGGATGGGAATGTTCTGGAGGTTGGGATCACGCGAGGATAGTCGCCCCGTGACCGTACCGGTCTGGTCAAACGACGCATGGATGCGCCCCGTCCGGCGGCAGACCATCTTGGGCAATGTATCGACGTAGGTGCTCTTGAGCTTGGCCAGCTCGCGGTATTCGAGCACGAGCCCGGGGATCGGGTTTTCGGTCCGTGCGCTCAGGGTTTCCAGCGTCTCGTGGTCCGTGCTCCGCCCGGTCTTGGTCTTCCTGACGACCTCGAGACCTTGTTCATCAAAAAGCACAGAAGCAAGCTGCTTGGTTGAGTCGACGTTGAACTCACGGCCGGCGGCTTTGTGGATCTCGCGCTTCAGCTCGGTCGTCCGATCGGCCATGGAATCGCCCAGCCCCGCCAGCACACTGGCATTGAGCGCAATGCCGTTGTGCTCCATCTCTGCGAGCACTTCGACCAGGGGCATTTCCGTGTCATGAAAAAGCGACTCGACATGGCTGCCGGCCATCCGCGGCGCGAGGACCTCCATCAGCCGCCAGGTGAAATCGGCGTCTTCCGCCGCGTATTCGCAAACGCGGGTCGTGTCGACCTGATCCATCGTGATCTGATTCCTGCCCTTTCCGATCAGGTCGCTGATGGGAATCATCTCGTGGCCGAGCAGTGCCTTCGCCAGGGCATCGAGTGAATGCGACCGCGCCAGCGGATCGAGCAGGAAGCTTGCGATCATCGTGTCGAACTCGATACCGGCCACCTCGATACCGACCTGTCGCAGCACGAGGATGTCGTACTTGATGTTCTGCCCGACTTTGCCAATCGACGGGTTTTCAAGAATCGGTTTGAGCTTCGCCGCAACGGTGTCAACGGGCAGCACCGATCCCATCGCGGCGCGCACGGGAATGTAATAGGCCTCACCGGCCTTCCACGAGAAAGACAACCCGACGAGATCGGCCGCTACCGGGTTAAGACCGGTCGTCTCCGTATCGAACGCAAAGCACGGTTGGCGCGCCAGCTTCTCGACGAACGCATCGAACTTCTCGCATGTGTCGATCAGGTGATACTGACCACGCTCCACGCCTGTTTCTGTGGGATAGGCTTTCCAGCCTGTCTCTTGACCGACTGGAAAGTCGGTCCCACGGGGAAAGTCGGTCCCACGGGGAGAGCCGGTGAAAGCGTCCAACTGCTCGTTGAGCCGGCTGAAGCCAAGCTCGTCGAAGACCGGCCGCAGTGCGGCGAAGTCCAGACGGTCCACGGGGCAATCAGCCAGCGAAAAGGCGACCGGCGCGTCGCGCCGCAGGGTTACCAGTTGGCGCGTGAGCTCAAGCCGGTCAGCGAAGGCTTTGACCCGCTCTCGCAGCTTGGGCGTGAGCTTATCGGCGTTGTCGAGGACGGCCTGGGCCGAGCCGTACTCCTTGATGAGCTTTGCCGCCGTCTTGACACCGACACCCTCCACACCGGGGACATTGTCGGTCGAGTCGCCGGCCAATGTCTGGATTTCGACCGCCTCCTGCGGCGTGTAACCCTTCTTGGCGGCCAGCGCTGCGGCGTCCGCAACTTCGTCGTTAGCCACATCATAAAGGTAAACCCGCTCCGTGATGAGCTGTTCGAGGTCCTTGTCGCGGCTGACGAGGTAGACCTCGACGTCCTCGTTGCGAACCTGATGGGCCATCGTGGCCATCAGGTCGTCCGCTTCGAAGCCGGTCAGGACATAGGTCGGAATGCCAAGGGTTGTCACGATCGAGGCGATACGGTCGGCCTGAACGTGCAGCGCCTCGGGCGCCGGATCGCGATTGGCCTTGTAGTTGGCGTCAAGCTCGCGCCGGAAGGTCGCTTCGGCGTCGGCGTCCATCACCATGGCGAGACAATCGGGCCGACGGTCGCGGAGCAGGCTAAAGAGCATCCGGCAGAAGACGTACGTGGCCCGCGTCGGCTCCCCGCCGGGGCTGGTCAGGTCCCGAAACGGCGCATAAAACGCCCGGTAGATCTGATAGTGCCCGTCAATGATGTAAAAGGTCTTGGCCATGGTCTACGGGAAGGAATCGCGCAAAGCGCCTCTCTGCCGCGTTGGGTGGCACGGTCTGGCGAAGCTTGGCCGTGGTGGTCCGGAACGCACGGCCTAACAAGTTAGACCGTGCCACCCCCGCCCATGCAGGGCGGTCGGTCGATAACCCGTGGGAACCGGTTCGACTCGGGCAGATACACGGGGCCACCTTGACGGTGGACCCCTGCCACCCACATCGCGGTTATGCACGGTAGGTCAGCGATCGGCCCGTGTCAAATGCGAGCACGGGCGGGTTCAGTTAGTCCTTTCGTCTTCGAGGGCCTGTTCAGAGCCCGGAGCGCGAGCGATGGGTCTGCACAACGTTTGCAACGGCAGCGGGGGTTGTTTTGACGACAGCCGCGGCGACAATGGGGCTGGTACGGTCTGTTTAACCCCAGGATTCATAAGGGAAACGATATGGCACTGATCTTGGTCTCGATGGCGGCGGGTCTGATGACCGTCGGGCAGCACGACACGTTGTCAACAACGAAAGTCGCGGTGGTCAACGTACCGGCTGTGTCCGAGCGGTATCTGCGAACAAGTGAACTCGAAGCTCAATTCGAGCAGCGGCGTGTCAAGTTCAACGAGCAGCGAGACGCGCTGCGCGAGAAGATTGAGCGAACGGGCCGGTCGTTGCAGGAGGAGTTCAAACCCGGCACCAGGGAGTACGACGAACGCCGAAAGCAGCTCGCAATGCTGGAAACGGAGCTGCAATGGTTCATCGAGACGGAGGCCCGGAAGATCGAGGAAGGTCTCGCAAGCTCCCTTCACAGCATTTACAGCGACATTCAGGCGGTCGTGCGGGAGGTGGCTGAGGAGATGGGGATCGACATGGTGCTGGCTGCCGATCGGTTGCCGGAGGAGGTGCCTCAAACCACGACGCAGGTTCGGCAGCAGATCGTGCTGCAAAAGGTGATCTACTTCAGCCCGCGCGTGGACCTGACCGACGAGGTGATTACGCGGCTCAACGCCAGGTACAAGGCCCGGCGCGCGGTGTCGCCGTAGGGTTTGCTATAATCTCACCGCTCGCCGATAATGGGGCGCATCAGCGACCGGTGCGAAGCGAACGGCCCAAAGATCTCCTTGCGCGGGTGGAGCGCCTTGAAGAATCAGCAGACCACCAGCAGTGAAGTCGAGTTTGAAGGACGGGGCATGTTCACCGGTGAACCCG
>JBARRC010000271.1:0-7382 GCA_049644045.1 Phycisphaerae bacterium | reverse complement strand
GTCGGCACGACGGACCATCTCCCTTGCCCCTTCGAGCCAAACCTGATCGGGTGCCGCCCCGCCAAAGTTCGCGGTGTTCTTGTGGGGGCAAATCACCGCGACTCCAATCGCCCACAGTTGCAGGGCCAAACATTCGGCACGCCGAATGTTCTCATGGACTTCCCATTCCGTCGACGCACGATAAGGCCCAGCAGTAACGACGACCTTCATCGTCAACTCCGAAAGGCACCGAGAACAGGACAGGTGGTCAGACGGACCAAAACCACCACACCCAGACCGCCAGCACGCGGGTACAACCTTCCAACTGACCAACGCGAGAATAGTTGCGTGGCGCGAGCTTGACAAGCATAAAACCGTGGATTGCATCCCGAAACTGCAGCCGTCGGCATGGTTGGCCCTGCAACCGTCCTGCATTCCCGAGCCGCGTTTGGGCATGGCACCCGGCGATATCGAGTTCGGGAAGGAGCCCGTGCGTCCGCCTTGACGGCACGTAGAGCTCAAGGTAAGAGACTATCCGAATAACTCGTCATTCGAAGGTCCGCACGGGCTTCCAACCCGCGGCTCGGGGTTATTCGGATAGGTTCTAAGCAGTACGGTTCCGGGCACCGCGGCCCTCAAGACCGGCCAGGAAATGGCAAAGGTGACAATGAACGCGTGGTCAGCCGATCGACTTTCCAAACTCCGACCTTACTTGTTCTTTGAGATTGACCGCAAGAAGCACGAGGCTATTGCGGCGGGCCGGGATGTGATCGACTTCGGGGTGGGCGACCCCGACCATCCCACGCCGGCGTTCATTGTGGACGCGATGGCGGAGGCGATACGCGACGGGGCGAATCATCGCTACGCACTCGGCGGTGGGATGCTCGAGTTCCGCCGGGCGGTTGCGGCCTTCTTCGAGCGGCGGTTCGGGGTGGAGCTTGATCCCAAGTCCGAGGTGTTAGCGTTGCTCGGCTCCAAGGAGGGGGTGGGGCATCTGCCGATTGCCGTCGTCAATCCCGGTGACACGGTTCTAATCCCGGAGCCCGGCTACCCGGTGTACGTATCGGGCACGATCTTCGCGGGCGGCAAGTGTCACATCATGTCATTGAGCGAGAAGAATGGTTGGCTGCCGGTTCTGGGCGACATTCCCGCGGACGTCCGGCGTAGCGCCAGGGTCATGTGGCTGAATTATCCGAACAATCCGACGGCTGCCGTCGCGCCGCGGTCGTTTTTCGAGGAGGCGGTGGCGTTTGCCCGTGCGAACGATATCCTGATCGCCCAGGATGCCGCCTATAGCGAGCTTTACTTTGGCGACCCACCGCCGAGCATCCTGCAAATCGACGGGGCAAAGGACGTGGCCATTGAGTTTCACTCGTTCTCCAAGACGTTCAACATGACCGGCTGGCGCCTGGCGTTTGCGGTTGGGAACAAGGAGGTGCTGTCGGCGCTCGCGAAGGTGAAAAGCAATCTCGACTCGGGCGTGTTCCAAGCCGTGCAACTTGCGGGGGTCGCGGCGCTGAAGGGCATCGACAGACCGGAGATTCGGGACCAGATCGCGATGTATCGTCGGCGTCGTGACGTGCTCGTGACCGGGCTGCGCGAGGCCGGTTGGCCGATCACGACACCTGATGCAACATTCTATGTATGGGCGAAGTGCCCGCCTGGGTTGGACTCAATGACCGTGGCCTCGCGCGCGCTGGATGAGGCCGATGTCGTTGTGGTTCCGGGCGCCGGGCTCGGCCCCGCCGGCGAGGGCCACGTCCGATTCTCGATGACGGTTTCTGAGGAACGAACGCGCGAGACGGTCGAGCGCCTGGCGAAGTTACCCTGGTAGGGAAATCGCGTCTGACGTGGTGGGATGCTTGCGACCCGCCGCTTGCGAGCCGCGGGCTTTAGCCCGCGCGGATTCACGCGAATCCGGACATTGGGGAAACAGCCGCATGGATAGTGCCACGCCGGAAGTGACCGCTTATTTGGGTCTCGGTTCCAATCTCGGTGACCGGTTCGCCAAGATACGGGCCGCCGTCCTTGCGCTTTACGATCATCCGCGTCTGAGCATTGACCTTCAGAGGGATGTCGCTTCGCTGTATGAAACGAGTCCCGTCGGAGGTCCCGCCGACCAGCCGGCCTACCTCAACTCGGCCATTTGTGTTCGGACGACACTTCCACCCGCTGGACTTCTTAGCGCAGTCTTGTCGGTAGAGACCGCTTTAGGTCGCGTGCGACACGACCGGTGGGGGGCGAGGGTGATCGACATCGACGTGCTTCTCTACGATGACCTGGTGACGAATGATGACACCCCGACGCTACCTCATCCGCGCATGCACGAGCGCCGGTTTGTTCTCGAGCCCCTGGCTGAAATCGCGGCGGACGTCGTCCATCCCGTCCTGCGGGTGACCATCGCCGATCTCGCCCGGCAACGCCGGGGTCAGCTAACGGGTGAGAGCGTGATCCGCGTCACCGGACAAACGTGGGGCCAACCCGATTACGGCACCGACTTGATTGTGGGACCGACTTTCTAGTGGTCCGTCACAGCCGAAAGTTCGAGTTCGTTAGTAGGTGGCATGGGCAAACTTGTTTGCCCGTGGGGCACCCTCGCAAGACACGGGCAAGCTGGCGCTTGCCCATGCCACCCACAAAGTCAGGTGTAACAGTGCACTAGTCGGTCTTCGCATTACGCGAGTTCGACTCGACTTCAACGGACTGTTTTGCTAGAATACGTGTTGAGGGGTTTCCGTATGAACAGGGGTAACCGGCTTATTCACGCGTGGATCGGGATTGGTGTGGCCGTGGTCATCGGTGCGTTAGGCGCCGGGGCGTCGGCAGCGATCATCGGCATAGATGGGGCTGTCTCCACCACCGTACAGGAGCTGATCGACGGCGTGCCCGGTTCGGTCAGCAGCGATAGTGATCAGTTCGACGGGGATTCAGCCAGCCTCCCACTCGCTGCATCGGGCAATCTCGTCTCCACCGATCTCGAAGGCGTGCTGGTATCGATGGGGCAGGGGTTCAGCGGGTTCTCCGACCCAACGCGGCTCGATCAGCCCAATCCGGAGGAGTTCGCGTTGGAGGTTGCGTGCTATTCGAACGCCGAATCGGTTGCCTATTCCGTCAGAAGTTCTGCCGAGGAGTTGCGCACCGTTGTGTTCACGCGGCCGGGCAGCACGCTGGCGCCGTCTGAGATCGATTTCGGGATCGGCTCGACGGCGACGGTCGAAAGCCGCATTTTTCTGAGCGGCGCGGTGATTTTCTGGACCACCGAGTCCGGGCAAGACCTCGACGACATGCTCAGCGAGCTTCGCGTCACAGTGACACGGGATGACACGAATGCGACTCTCTTCGAGACGACGCTGACGGTTGCCGGGGAGAACGCCGACGAGGTGCGCCCAACCGCAACCGGCCCGATCCGCTTCGAGGTCGTCGATCTGGACGACCTGCGCAACGAGGGCGTTGACGAAGACACGATCTCGATCCTGGAAGAGGTTGACCGCGAGGGAACACTTATCGTTCTGGTCATACCACCTCAGGAACACGCCTATACGTACCGGGTTACGGCGGACGAGTCCTTCGTTCTAAGGGCTGAGCTGGAGGCTCGCGTTCGCAACACACCCGGCGGCACCGGCGTAGCGGCTGTGTTGGGCCGGCCCTTCCAGAACCTCGCCGACTTCATCGAGCACGGCCTGCCGGGCGTCGACGGCCGGGCACTTCAGAAGTCAATCAACAGCATGACCGCAGCTCGGGAGATTGGCATCGTGCCCACCGATGAATCATCCGCCCGAACCTCCGGCAGTCGATTGTGCGGAGCGTTCGGGTTCGAAGGGGTCGCTCTGGCTGCGCTTGCCCTGTTCGTGACGCTCGGACGATCGCGCCATTAGCCGGTTGCAAAACCGGAAAAAATGAAGTGCCATCGCGATTAATACCGTTAAGATACGCGTGGTCGACTTTTACGGAGGAGAAACTATGAAGGCAAGGGTGATTGTAGGCGCACTTGGAGCCACCGTAGTCTGTTGGACGTTGGCTGAACGGTCCATGGCAGCCGAGCCGTTGAAGCGGCCTATCCGGAATGGTGGGTCAACGGCGGTTGACACGGCCCCGGAATCCGCAGATGGGCCGGCGACGGTTCGGACGACGTTCGAGGAGGTGGAGATTCTCCTCGACGGGACGGTGGGGATGGAGGACATCCGCGCGCTTCCACAGGCACCGGAAGGGCCGTTTGAGGAGCTGACCAATCCCGACAGGGTCGTGATTCAGGTGCCGACGAAGGTTGCTCGTCGCCTTGTCAAGCGAGGTGCCAATATTCGGACACTGCGAAAGTTCGTGCTCGTCGAACCCGCGGGGGCTGATGTCTACACCGGTGACAGTAAGGATGCGCTGACCCCGTGCATCGGAGACTACCGCTACGGAAGTAGCGACCTCAACGTCGACATCCCGGATGCCGATATTCTCGAACCTGGCGAGTGGGTGGGCTGCGGTATCCCCATATCGGGTGCTCCGGCCGCCTCAAGCGTAGATTGCATCGACGTTCACTATGAAATCGTCCACACGTACATCGAAGACCTTGATGTCGATCTCAATGACTATGGCTTGTACTGCTGGGTGGATTTGTGGGGTCCCTATCAAGGTTCGGGCGCGAACCTGAACCAAACCGTGACAGGCATCGTGGGCTGCAACGGACTGCCGGTCAACCAAACGTGGGTTCTCTGGGCTCAAGATGTGCAACAGTTCGACACGGGCTACATCGACTACTGGTGGATCAAGGTGTACTACAGTGGTGGTGGTGGTGACGCCGACCTAGTCATTCAGAGTTCCAGTCGCAGTCCGGCAACGGGCGTCAATCCCGGTGATCCGATCGACTTGGCGGACACAGTCAAGAACCAGGGAACCGGTGCAGCCGGCTCGGAATTCTGGGTGACCTGGTTCATTTCCGAGGACAGTAATGTTACGACATCGGATTTTGAGTGGGCGTATCATCAGGTACCGTGTTGCCTGGGACCCGGTGCAACCAGCAGCGCGGCCGGGGCGGTGCCCTGGCCGGACGTCGCTCCATACAACACGCCCGGGCAAACCTACTACATCGCGGTCATGGCGGACGACACCAACGAGGTCGGCGAATCGAACGAGGACAACAACTGGGGTGACGTGTGGCCGGTGACTCTTGCGGAAGGTGGGTGCTGCGACCCGGTTATGTCACGTGGGGATCGCGCCCGGCTTCTGATGGACAACCCGGGCGGGGCTCAGAACCTGTTCAGCGGACACTGCGGAACGGTCGTATGCTGCGATTCCGATGAGCCGGATTTACCCATCCTCGTGAGCTGGGACCATTGGGGAAAGGGCGGCAATAACGACAGCCGCTGTGACGAACCGGCGGCGGCGTTTCCCGAGGACTCCGGCTTGTGGATGGCCTGCGATCAGATCGTGCATGACGCAGGGTGCGGACCATGTGCACCCCCGCCGCCACCTGCCAATCCGATGCCCCCGCACGAGGCTACGAACGTCCCGCTTGACACCGAACTGTGTTGGAACGTCGAGCCCCAAACGGCCAAGATCATCTACGGGCCCGACAACCGGCTGGATGTGTACGAGGTCTCGGACCCGGGTCTTTTGGCTGCGGCCGATTCGACGGTGGCTCTCGTCAGCACGTCCATTCTGGTCGACAACGGCAACGGAACCTATTCGCTTCCGGCCACACCCACCTTCACAGAGCTGATTCTCTACTACCTCGGTTATCCACTCTGCCCGACTGAGCCGTTCGCCGACCAACCGATTCCCGCCTTCTGCTCGGGCGCTTTGGTTGGTGAGGACCTGGTTGCGACAGCCGGCCACTGCATCGTAGATGCCGCTGAATGCGCAGGGACCGCCTTCGTATTCGGTTACGAGATGCTGGACGCCACAACGCCGGTTTTGACGTTTCCGGCGTCGGATGTCTATTTTTGTGATGCCATCGTCCAGCGCGTGCAGGACCCGGTCGGCCCGGATTGGGGTATAATTCAACTGGATCGGCCGGTGACGGGGCACGACCCGCTGCCCGCCCGCTGCACGAATAAAGTTGCCAACGGACAATCCCTCGTCATGATCGGGCACCCCGTCGGGCTCCCGACAAAGATCGCCGGGGGGGCCACGACAGTCGTTCGAGACAACAGCCCGCCGGCCTATTTCCAGGCGAATGTCGATGCCTACGGAGGCAACTCCGGGTCGGCTGTGTTCAACGCAGCCAATCTGCAGATCGAGGGTCTGCTGGTGCGAGGCAACGCGGATTGGGCCTTCGTCGGTGACTGCTTCGCCTCGAACTGGTGCCCGGACACGGGTTGCGTCGACACTCCCTCGCGCTGGGAGCATGTGACGCGCGCGACCGAGTTCGCTCATCTGATTCCGCTTTGCGTGGAACCGGAGTACGACGTGTACTTTGGTCCGTGCGGTGCCATGGCGCTGGTGACAACGACGTTGGACACCTGCTGGACCCCGCCGCAGCTTGAACCAAACACGGAATACTGTTGGCAGATCGTGGCGCGGAGCTACTGCGGTGAGACCACCGGGCCGGTCTGGTCGTTCACTACCGGGGATCTCCCGTCCATCGTGTCGACCGATCCGCCGAACTGTGCGATCGATGCGCGACAGCCTTCTGACTCCGACGGCTCGGACCCGGATGGCTGGCGTCAGATCGAGATTACGTTTGATTGCACCACCGCGAGCTTGCCGGACTTGGACTTCACCGCTCGGGTCGAGCCCGGTGGAACACCGGTTGATGTCGTCGCCGCCATAAGTGGCACGTACACGGTCACCGTGGCCCTCGATCCCCCGCCCGATACGATCGTTGAGCCCGGTGTGTGGACGTGCTTCACATACCACGGGCAGGACAGGTGCCTGGGCTATCTGCCCGCGGACGTGAACTGGAGCAGGACAAGCGATGCAAGCGATGTCCTTTCGGTGATCGACTGTCTCAACGAGGTCGCGCCGTGCGAGATGTGGCAGTGCGACGCCGATCGCAGCGACTTGTGCGCACCGGCGGATATCCTGCGTGTGATCGACCTGCTCAACGGCGCGGACGCGTACGATCCCTGGCTGGAGAAGTCGCTGCCGGATTGCCCGAGCGCTCCGTAGCGCGGCTCTGCCGCAGCCAAATTGCGGATTGCGGATTGTGGATTTCGGATTCAAGAGGCACTCACGCTGATAATCCGCAATCCGCAATTTCATCGTTTGCCGACAAGCTGCCTCCGAAAACATGCGCAGGAGAACAAGAATTCACGCGATAACAGTGCAGGGTGCGACACCGCCGGCATGAATGTCCTGAGTGGAAGGCGCAGCAGGTTTGGAGGTGGCAATTCCTGATAACAACCCGATAACTAGTGCTCTGTCAGCGTTGAATTGATGGGCACGGTTGGGTGGCATGGGTAAGCGCCAGCTTA
>JBARRC010000270.1:0-1546 GCA_049644045.1 Phycisphaerae bacterium | reverse complement strand
GCCGGGCAGTCAACCGTTGACCTGGGACAGAACTTGCCGGACGAGTTCAGTGACCTCAACCTGTACGAGGAGGGTGAAATACGGTTCTTCGCCTGCCCGGCGGGGGCAGACACGTTTCCCATCGTGGAGAGTACAAGCGAGACAAATCCTTTCGAACATGACTCAGTGGTCGTCCTTGGTCTTCCGGGTGCATGCGCGACGGGGAGTGTCTACATCCTGCGAGACGACGATGATCCAGACGTGCTTCCGCATTATCCCGATGGCGGACAACTGCTGATCGATGCGTACGCCGACGCTTACATTCTTCCACAATATGCCGGAGCTGAGTATCAAGACGTGGTTGTTTTCGATATGCATCTGAGCGATTTGGATATTGAGTACGGTTTGGGCACCTGGAGCGACGAGCGCGACCTGAGCTCCGGCGTTAACTTCTGGTCTTGCCTCATTGTGGGGTGTTGGGAGGCAGGGCAAAACTGGGATGGAGATCCGGATCACTGTTTTTCGCTAACGCCGCCATACGTGGCGCGCCCTGGCGCCGAGGGTATCGAGAAAGGATGCACCGACGGGGACTCAGGACGGGTCGCCATCTATATGCAAGGGCTCGCAGATGACACGGGATGTCTGTATAGAACCGACGAGGCACATACTGTAACGCATGAGATCGGGCATACCTGCGGGTCGCACGACGATCACGTGCCGGGATCGATCATGGAGGAAGGAGCACCAAGAGGGGAGAACAGATTTGCCGCTGAATCAATCGTAATATTCCGAAGTGAGGTGACTTGGTAGAACTTGTTATTACATTGCAATCCGACTGGAGTTTAGAATCATGTGTGGAATGTGGATTACATCACTAAGTGTCTGCCTCATGTTGGCCCTGTCTCAGGCGCCTGCGGCGCAGAACGCCAACGGAGATTCACTGGCGGTAAATGTTTACAGGAAGAGCTTCTTGCTCTATGAACCACTTGTGGTTGAGGTTACGTTGCATTTAGAGGAACCATTCCGCCCCGACGTGGAGGATCCTTACGAAGCTGTTAGGCAGTTGGGCAGGCTGCGCCGCCGTCTGGATGCAGAGCTTCGGGATCAGAACAACGAAACAGTCCGCAAAGGGCTGGTATGCGGCGCGGAATTCTTGCCAACTGAAAGTCCTGCCCACGACTTCCAGGCATGCGGTCTAGCCTTTCTACAGGGGCCTGATCGGAAGGGTGGATTTCTGCACTCGGAACTCACCGGGACCTTTATGCTGGTTGTCCGGGACCGCGGCACCGGGCTGGAATCTAACGCCCTCCCGACCAAGATCGTCGCGCCCACGGATGATGGAACGGCCGCTGCGCAGGTATTCAAGGACAGTTTTCCAGGCGCGTTAATGACGATTGTCGAGCAAAAAGGCGACAAAGAGACACTCGTTGCGTTTGAACGCTTGGCGCGCGAGTATTCGGAAACTCCTTACGGCAAGTATGCAGTCGTGTCGCTCGCGTTGATGCATTACAAGGCGACCTTTGCAGAACACAACAACAAAGGAGGCGCGCAGGTATGGGGACCTGTT
>JBARRC010000269.1:0-3069 GCA_049644045.1 Phycisphaerae bacterium | reverse complement strand
CGTCGGGCCGCCAAAGCACTCCTGGATAGTCACGTGGCTCGCAACGATGGCGTCACTTGCAGGGCCTTCCGGGCCGACGCCGGACCTCCAGCCCCACAGGCCGATCGCCACGGCCACCGCGGCCGCCACCGGCAGCAGACGCAACGCGACCCGCCGGATTCCACCCGGTGCCGCGGGCGCCGGCTGCGTCACCAGCCGGTGAGTGTCCAGACGCGTCCGCCGGAACAACTGCGCCTTATCGGCCGCGTCCAGCTCCAGCAACGCCTCTTCGATCCAGTCAAGCTGTCTAGGGTTGCTCGCCATAATCCACCAAAACGGGGGCACTGAACCCCCTTCCTCTCTAGGAGTCGCCGCCCGGGTGTCGCGGCGCGACCAAATTCCCCGTTTTTCGCTCGATGCACCCGCGCAGACGCTCCAACGTTCGCTTCCAGCGAGATCGCAACGTCGATTCCTTCAGGCCAAGGGCCTCCGCAGCCTCCCTCCAACGTCGCTCTGTGATAGCCGGGAGCTGAGTGGCCAGGGTCCGATCATCGGAATCCAATTCAGCCAAACAGACCCGGAGCGCCTCCAGATGCTCCAACCTGGAAAGTTCCTCTATGGGTTCTTCCAGTCGAGCTGCAATCGGGGCGTCGTCACCGTTTTCATGGATATAAAGGGATTCCCGTTCCGGCGGGCTGCTTCGTAAGGCGCTCACCACTTGGTTCCTGGCGATCCGTACGAGGTAGGCCCGGACCGACTTCGGCGGGTTATCGGGATCGCGCTGCATTGAGCGTACAAAACCGGTCCAGGTGGCGGACGCGATCGATTCGAGCCACTGTGGATCCCGCACGCAGCGATCTTTCGACGCGCGGAAGACCGTGTAGCGGATCAGGCGGTCGTACCGATCCATCAACCTGGTCAATGCAGCCGCGTCCCCACCGAGCATGCCGGCAACCAGGAACTCGTCACTCGGGGAAGGTGAAGAGCCTTCCGCCCCTTGGGGCTCGACGCCGCGGTCGTTGGGCATGGGGTTATTATCATGTCTGCGAAAAGCCGGTCAATGATCTGCGGTCAGAGGGTCAGAGGTGCGGGGAAACGATTTTCGCGAGCCCGTCGCGGAGCCGTCGCCACCTCGGGCGCGAATCCATCTGTTCCAGGGTGACCGGCTCCGCCGCCGCAATGCGCTCGTCCAACCACGTACACAGGTCTCGCGCCAGCCTCACGTCGTAGGCTTCGACATTGAACTCGAAGTGGAGCCTGAAGCTCCTCCGGTCGAGGTTGGCGGAACCGAGCAAGACCCATCGCTCATCAACGATCATCAGTTTGGTGTGTACGAAGGGCGGCGGGTGGCGGTAGACTCGGATCCCATGTTCGAGCAACTGCCACAGATAGGCGTCAGCGGCCCATCGCATGTAGGGCAGATCGACCAGCGAAGGCAACACCAACGTGATTTCGACGCCGCGCATGGCGCGCATCGCCATGGCCGAAATCAAAGGCCACGTCGGAATGAAATAGGGCGTGACGATCCGCACGCTATGTTGGGCCGCGGCAAAAGCGGCTTGCAGAATCCAGTGGATCTTCTCGAAGTCTTCATCCGGGCCGCTGGAAATGCCGCGACAGAAAGCCGGGCCGGTGGTGGAGAGCTTTGGGAAATAGGCCTCGCCTTCAAGAAGCTCGTTCGTCGCCAGCGCCCAATCCTCGACGAAGGCATGTTGGATTTCAGCCATGACCGGCCCCGTAATCTCGAAATGAAGGTCTTCCACGCGACCAGCTTCCGGACGCTCAACCAGATACCGCTCCGATATGTTCATCCCGCCGGTAAAGCCGGTGTGCCCGTCGATCACCAGAATCTTACGATGGTTGCGAAGATTGAGCCTGAGGCGGCCAAGCGGAAACCGCAGAGGAAAGAAGGCCGCTACCTGAGCCCCGGATTTCAGAAGAAGCCGGCCCATACGCGAGAAGGACTTAAGTGCCCCGATGCCGTCCACCAACACATGGACTCGGACACCGCGTTGGGCGGCCTCGCCCAATGCGCGGGCGAAATCGTGTCCGACGTCATCCCAGTCGAAGATGTAACTGGCCAGCGTGACCGAACGCTGGGCCTTCGCAATTGCATCGAGCATGCGCGGATAAGCCTGTTCCCCGTTGTGAAGCGGTACGATCGTGTTACCCGGCAGCATGGGGCGGCGTGTGACCCTGTCAGCGACCGTGCGCAGACTGACGAGATGGCCCACGGCTTCGCGGTGCACGTCGGCATTTCCATGAACATCTGCAAGATAAGCAAGGTCAAAGGGTCTACCCCGCCGACCGAGATGCTTGATCGCCCGGCGCTCGATCCGATTGATGCCCAGCCCCCAGTAGAGCCATGGCCCGACGATCGGCAGCATGAAGCTGATGGTCACCCAGATGGCCGCACTTCTCGGATCACGCTTGTACATAACCGCGTGGCCGGCGGCGATACCGCCGAGAACCAGCCATGCCATGACGGCGACGCTGATGATCACGAATGTAGGGAAGCCAGCCATTCGACTCAGAGTCTACACCGTACGAGTGAGCCGGGTCCACCCGCCGGGACGGCCAATCCGAGCCCCAAGCGCCAGCGCGGGGCGTGCAAACCCGTCGCTTAGGGGGTGCGTGACACTTCAGGCGGGATGGGGACGCCCGATCAGAACCGCGACCGTGAGGGAGCGGTCACGCAGGCCCCAATCAGAACCGCGACCGTGAGGGAGCGGGCGAGCCCCCATCGCGCCATACGCGTTCCCGGTCCGGATCGGCGATTCCAGTATGTGAGTCCTACCCCCGCCGATTCTGTCACGGACCCTCGCTTGCGCTCCGGGCTCTGATTCGATCTTGCACTTTCACGGACACCGATCTAGAATGGCGCTTCGTTTCGTATCCATAGGCCGTTCGGCCCGCGTGCAGGTTTTGAAAGGAGCGGAAGATGCCACCCCGAAAGCTGGCGATGCTCACAATTGCCACATTGACCGTTGGTCTTACCGTACGCCTGGCCAATGCCCAGACCGTGATTTCTGTCGATGACGACGCCGCCGGCGCGAACGACGGATCGAGCTGGTGCGATGCGTACAACTC
>JBARRC010000268.1:0-3475 GCA_049644045.1 Phycisphaerae bacterium | reverse complement strand
GCCGTTGATGCTGCGCGCTATTCGGATCCCCAGCTACGAACGGTTACCCGAATCGTTCCCGGTCCATCGCCACCCCAGCGCTGATTCGAACCCGCGTTGCCGCAGCCCAACTCTACGCAAGTAGCGTTCCGAACAGGATTGGCTGCGTCCCCTTTTCAGTCTTAGGATGGAACGTTGGGCGCTGGAGTTTCCTCGGCTTCAGCCACGGTTCGAGCCTTCTCCCGAAGCGTGTCGAGCACATCGCGAACTTCGTTGGCCATCCGCGCGTTCGGGAAATCACGGATGATCTCAAGTCCGATCGTCAACGCGTCACTCCACCGCTTCTCCGTCACCGCGAAGCGGAACTGCACGCCCAGTTGAAGCAGCTTCTCCTTGAATACGTGGCGGGCCGAATCCTGCAATTCCTGCGCCTCGGCCGGGGAGAGGTACTGGTCGAGTTCCTTGAGAATATCAATTGCCAGGTCCGTGTCATTGCGGCGGACCGCTTCCCCCCACGCATCCTTGAGTTCCTCTTTGTGCCGCTCCTTCAGCATCCTCATCCGGTCCTCGAGCGCGAGAACCTTCGTCTCGTCAGGCAGGGCGTGCAAGAGGCGATCAATCTCGCTTTGGGCACGGTCCCAGTCATGCGATTGGAAATGACCTTCGATCATTTCAATTGCTTTGCGCAACCTGGTCTGGATGGCCTCCTCTCGCGCTTCGTCCAGCTCCTCACGGATTTGGTCGGCCTCCTCATTACACCCGAACCGCCGCTCCATTTCGTCGATGAGATTAAACGCCGCTTCCCACTTTTCATTGCGAAGGTCCTGGCGGATCGCGGCACGCATCGCGTCCAACTCCTGGTCGCGGTGGGAAAGCGACTTGGAAGCATCGGAGATGCGCGTGTTTTCCGCGATCGATTCGAGCACCGCCGCCTGCTTCAAAACGGCTTCGTTCAGATCGCGCAGCTCGCTGAGCTGGCGTGCGGTCGTCGACTCCATCTTCAAGATGAGGGGCACAGACGTCATCCACATGATGACAACGAGAAGCGCAAACGCGCCCGCCGCCACCATCCATACGCTCAGCGAAGAGCCGTACCCGATGATCCCCAAACCGATCAGCACGACCGCGCCGATGAGCGCCGCCACACACACGAGGTTCTGAAGCCATCGAAGCTGCGAAAAACGTCCGGAAACACCCGGCATCGTGTATTCCTAACAGGCTGGAGCCAACGGCCTCACGGCATTTCGTCCGTGGATTCCACATGAGATCGGATCGCATCCGGCCCCACCTGACATCGTAGTGCACGAACACGAAGCGTCAACCACTGGCGGCGTCGGTTGGGCAATGGCTGCGTTGTGAGTGCTATGCCGCCTTCTCGGCGATCTCGGGGTTGGGCGCCATCTCCATCTCTTGCCGCGCTTTGTACGCCTTACGCTCCCGCCCCTCCAGAACGCTTAGAGAGTCCGTTGCAAATGCCACTTCATCCGCAACGAACCTCAGAAAAACGAGCGCGCCCAACGCACAGACCGCGCACCTGATAAGAATGTGCCATCCGCTCATGCCAGTGCCGTCTCCCGGAATGCCGCTCGATGTATCGGCTCCGCGGGAGGCGACCCCCGGCTATCCGCTCAAAATGTCGCCGACGCCTATGCGTTGGTCCGATAGTCGACGAAATCCTGTGTGAGCTGGGTGGTAATCGGTCCGGGCTTGCCATCGCCAACGAGGCGCCCTTCGACCTCCGTAATCGCAATGACCTCCGCGGCTGTACCGGTTGCGAAGCACTCGTCCGCAATGTAGAGATCATGGCGGACCTGCAGCTTCTCATATACGGGAATCCCGCGTTTACGGGCCAGCTCCATCACCAAGTTGCGAGTGATCCCCTCCAGAATCCCGGCGCACGTCGGCGGCGTGGAGATTTCGCCGTTGCGCACCAGGAAGATATTGTCGCCCGTGCACTCACAGACATAGCCCTCGAGGGTCAACATGATCGCCTCGTCGGCCCCGACCTCCTTCGCCTCAGCCTTGGCCATGATGTTGTTCAAATAGTTGAGAGATTTAACTCGTGGGCTCGTCGTGTTGGGGTGGTTCCGTGCCAAGCTGGCGACAATGCAGTGCAGCCCCCGTTTATAGACCTCCGGCGGATATAGCGCGATGCTGTCGGCGATGATGAAGACGGTCGGGCAGGCCGTGTGAGCGATCGAAAGACCCAGCGACCCGACGCCGCGCGTCACCACCAGGCGAATGTAGCCGTCCCCATCGATGCCGTTCGCCCGCATGGTCTCGTACATGGCGTCGCTGACCTGCTGCGGCGTCATGGGAATCTGGAGACGGATCGCCTTGGCCGACTCGAAGAAGCGCTTGATGTGTTCCGCCTCCTTGAATATCTTCCCATTATAAACTCTGATTCCTTCGAAGACGCCGTCGCCATATAGCAAGGCGTGGTCGAACACGCTGATCCTCGCCTCTTCGACCGGGACCAACTCACCGTCCACCCAAATCCTCAGGTCAGGGTTGGGAGCAAAAGGATTACTTGATTTTGCCATGGATTGAACCTCAATCGCCGCAGTGCTCATGGGACCACCTCCCTTGTTGCACGTCGGGCGGGCGATCGCTTGCCGCCCGGCGTATCGGCCTCCCGGATGACGCCTCCGCTGAGTTGAACACAGCGGTGTGAGCGGGAGGCCACCTCGGCATCGTGCGTGACCATCACGATGGTCTGGCCGGCCTTATTTAGCCCAGCCAGCAATACCAGGATCTCTTCGCCGATCGCTGCATCCAGGTTACCGGTTGGCTCGTCCGCAAGCAAGAGCAAAGGTCGATTGATCAGCGCGCGCGCGATCGCGACGCGCTGTCGTTCGCCACCGGAAAGTTCAGCGGGACGGTGTTTTGCGCGCTCGGCAAGCCCGACGCGCTCTAACATTTCCTCCGCATCGCGCCGCGCCTCGCGCCTGGAGAAACGCCACCCCCAGACCGAGTGCGCGATCAACCTGGGTATGAGCACGTTTTCCAGTACGTTGCATTCCGGAAGCAAGTGATAAAACTGGAATACGAAGCCAACGTCGCGGTTTCGGTACACCCTCCGGGCCTCATTGCCCCCCTGGAACAGATCCCGCCCGTTGAATTCCACCGTCCCACGATCGGGAATGTCCAACGCACCCAAGAGGTGCAACAATGTACTTTTTCCAGAGCCACTGGCACCCATGATCACGAGGAACTCGCCCTTTACCGCCTCCAGTGATGCACCGCGCAACACCCTGAGGGTGGATTGGCCCATTTTGAATGACTTATGGAGGTCTCGTGCACGCAGCATGGATCTACTCGTAACGGAGTGCCTGGACCGGCCAAACGCGAGCCGCGATGATGGCAGGAATCAACGAGCCAACCATTGAGGCCAGGACCGCGATCGAGGCTACCCAGACCGCATCCGCCCGCTTTACAACTTCCGGAATCTTGTCAAATGAATATACCTCCGGACTCCACACGCGCAACTGTGGAT
>JBARRC010000267.1:0-1898 GCA_049644045.1 Phycisphaerae bacterium | reverse complement strand
CACCCCGAAACCGGCTACGCCCAGCAGAACCGAGCAGTCGCCGCGCTGGGTGTGCGATGAGCCGGCTATAACGATTCCCCCGCTGTGGCATGGCAAGCAGATCGAATGCGCGTTCATGATTCGCAACGAAGGGAAGAGCGATCTGAAGATCAAAGCGAAGGGTGGGTGAGGCACCAAGTATAACGGTCGGTCCGACCGTACGATCAAGCCAGGTGCCACAGAGAAGCTGGCGGTCTACTTCAGCTCAGACCGGTACAATGGACCATTTACGAAGCGCCTCCAGGTCACAAGCAACGATCCGAACCACTCGAACGAGGCCTTGACCTGTGGCGGGCGGATTCTTGTGCCTCTCGAGCTGAAGCCGAATCGGGTGGACTTCGGGCAGGTCCCGCGCAGCAGCCCGACGCAGAACAAAGCCGTTACCATGTTACGCGGCGACGGGGGTCCGATCGCGCCCGAAGTGTTGCCCGGCAGGCAGCCCGGCATCCACGCGCAGGTTTGCGAAATCGAGCCCGGCGAGCATTACGAGCTCGAAGTCAGTCTCGGCCCCCCCTGGCCTGAAGGAAAGTTGCGCGAAGTATTACGTCTCAAGACCGGTGTCGCGGAGGCCCCGTCGATGACGGTCCTCGTGACCGGGAGCATCACGCCGCGGCTAACAGCGGTGCCAAACCGCGTCACGTTTCCCGCGGACCGAGCCGAGGAATCCGAGCAGACCGTTCGCCTGCAATGGGACGGCGGCAAGCCGGCGAAGATTCTGGAGGTGACAACCACCCTCCCGGAGGCGAGCGTACGTGTCGATGAAGGCAAGAAGGGACAGCAGACGCTCGTGGTGACACTACCTGCAGGGTCTGAGCCCGTCACGGGTCGCCACACAGTCACGATTAAGACGGACGATCCGGACGTATCGACTTTTTCCGTTCCGATTAATTTCCAACGACAGTCTGGAGCTCGAAGCGCGCAGGTACGCGGTAGGCCCGCGTCCGGGAAGACAGCCCTACCCCGAAAGGTGTCTACTGAACCATAACAGGCGGGTCCGTGACACTTCCGGCGGGATCTGGTTGCTCGAACCGCGACCGTGAGGGAGCGGACACCGGAAGGATGAAGGATGAAGGCGGAAGGATGAATGCTCCTCCGAACCGCGACCGTGAGGGAGCGGACCAGTCGCACCCGCGTTATGTCAGCGGAACGTAAGTTTTACAGGTACGATGTTTCCTACAACCGCCCGACTTTGTTGAGCACCAGAAGCTTGATCTCCGTCATGTCCTCCATCGCGAAGCGGATGCCCTCGCGCCCGAGGCCGGAGTCTTTGACGCCCCCATAGGGCATGTGGTCCACGCGGAAGCTGGGAACATCATTGATGATCACGCCGCCGACCTCCAGCTCGTTGAAGGCATAAAAGGCGTGGTCGATGTTCCTGGAAAAGATGCCCGCCTGCAGACCATAAACGCTGTCGTTGACGATCCGGACCGCCTCCTTGAAGTCGACAAACGGTTGTAGCGTTACGACGGGGCCGAAGGCTTCGACGCAACTGATTTTCATGTGCGGCTCGACGTTCTCCAACAACGTCGCGTCATAGAAGACACCGTCTCGCCTGCCACCGCAGATGATCTTCGCTCCACCGTCAATGGCCTCATCGACCCACTGCTCTATACGTTTGGCGTCGTTAAGCGAGATCATCGGCCCCAGGAAGGTATCCTCCTCCACCGGGTCACCGGCTTTGAGCATAGCGATTCGGTCGACGAGCAACTGCTTAAGATGCTCGTAGACTGTGTCGTGGGCGATGATCCGCTGGACGGAGATGCAGCTTTGCCCGGACTGATAGAACGCACCGATGATGATGCGGTCGGCCGCGTACTCCAGATCGACACCTTCGTCGACGATACACCCGGCGTTACCAC
>JBARRC010000266.1:0-1906 GCA_049644045.1 Phycisphaerae bacterium | reverse complement strand
AGTCGGTGATCCCCTCATCTTTTACTTCGACCGGCGGCGGCAAGGGTATGACCAGGCGGCGCGCATCCGCAGCCGTCGCTGGTTCGGCGTCGACGTCGGCGACCGCGAGCTGTACCTGTGGGGCTCGCCCATCGAGGTGAAGCACGCGGACGGTGTCAAGCGTCTGCGAGACGCGTTGTTCAATCACCGACTCTTAAACGCGTTCAACATGTCACCGCAGCGGATGGATGAATACCTCAAGGCATGGGATCGCTTTCGTCCCACCTGTTTGTTCGGCTATCCCAGCAGCATCGCGCTGCTCGTGGAGCACGCGCGGTCCCGTGGGCGAAAACTCGGCACGCGCAGCCTCCGGGCCGTCTTTGTCACGGGTGAAGTTTGCTATCCGCACCAGCGAGAGACGATCGCCTCGTACTTCGGCGTGCCCGTCGCCGACGGGTACGGCAGCCGCGAGGCGGGGTTCATCGCCCACGAGTGTCCGGAGGGGAGCATGCACCTGACGGCCGAGAACGTCATTGTCGAGATCGTCGATAGCGACGGAAACCTGGTCCCGGGCGGCCAGAGCGGTGAAATCGTCGTGACACACCTTGACGCTTACGCCATGCCCTTCATTCGCTATCGCACCGGCGATGTTGGCCGGCTTAAACCCGGTCGATGCGCCTGCGGGCGGGGTTTGTCCGTGATGGATGTCGTGCAGGGACGGGCAACTGATTTTCTCTATCTGCCCGACGGCAATATCAGGCACGCCCTGTCGATCATCTATCCACTCCGCGAGATGGCTGGCGTGAGACAGTTTCGTGTCACCCAGCAGGAGGATTACAGTGTCACGGTCGACGTGGTGGCCGACGACAATGGCGAACGAATCACCCGGGAAGCCGTCGCCCAGCGCATTCGGTCGGTCGTCGGGGATCAGGTGGATCTGCGCGTGGCGTTGGTCGAGCGGATTGCGAGTACGAATTCCGGTAAGTATCGCTACGTCATCTCACATGCCCGGCCGGCTGCGGGTGACTCGCTGGAGGAGGTGAACATCGGTGTATAGCGCGGCGACAATGATCGACCCACGCATCGAGGAAGGCTGCTCTGCCTCGATTCAAACGCCCTGCCAGTGTCACGTAATGACGCTTACGACTGAACGGTGCGCCGAATGGAACGTCTACATTGCCGCCCACCCGGACGGAACACTTTTTCACACCACGGCGTGGCGTGACGCGGTGAAGGATGCGTTCGGCCACGAGGCTGTCTACCTGACGGCTGTCCGTGAGGGTCGCATCGTTGGTGTATTGCCGATGTTTCTCGTGGCGAGTCGGATCGCGGGCCGGTTGCTTGTCAGCGTACCCTACGGTGTCGGGGGCGGGATTGCGGCGGATAACGACGAAGTCGTCGTCGCGCTGTTCGACGCCGCAAAGCGGATCGCCGACGAGCGGCGATGCACGACGATCGACCTGCGCAGCGAGCGGGCAATGGTTCCCGGCCTGGAGACCGTGGATCGGTATGTGGGTTTTCGGCGCGAGCTGCCCCAGAGCCCGGGCGACGTTCTCGGATGGCTTCCGCGCAAAGCCAGAGCCGCTGCGCGAAACGCGCGGAACAAGTACCGCCTGACGGTCTCCTTCGGCAACGAGTATCTCCAAGAGGTCTGGCGCCTCTACTCGATCAGCATGCGGCGCCTGGGGTCGCTGACCTATCCTTTCGCCTTTTTCGAGCGGTTGGCGGCATTTACACCGGGAGGTCACTGGGTGTCGCTCGTTGAATGGAAGGGGCGGCCGGTGGCTGGGTTGGTTGCTTTCCTGTTCAAAGACCGCGTCATGCCGTATTTTATCGGTACAACGGATGAGGCAAAGCGGTGCAGCGCCGCCAACTTCATCTACTTGACCGCGATGGAGCGGGGTGCTGAGTGCGGCTATCGCGTCTT
>JBARRC010000265.1:0-5840 GCA_049644045.1 Phycisphaerae bacterium | reverse complement strand
ACTTCTTCGCCGTCATCGGATGCAGTCTCAGTGTGCGTGGACGCATGGCAGACCTCCTTGTCTGGTCTACCTAACAGTATACCACATCAGCGCGACTATGTCCTGTTATTTATGAGAGGCTGTATAGTAGGTTCAGCGTCCAACCCAGACCCTCGCGTCTCCCGGGAGGGCTCGGAGCACTGGTACTGGCGCCACTTCCGCGGAAGTTCGAAATGACCCATTGGGGCGCGAAGATGATATAATCGCCATCCACGCGTCGCATAGATCCACGGATCAGTTGGCGCTCTGGCTCCCACCCTCATATCTAACGCTCGGGTCAATGCAACAGCGCGGCTTTCGCTCCGGACCGCGGCTGGGGCTGTCCAACACGCGGGTCGTCGGACCATCCGAACTCCGCGGGCAACCCGCAATCGAAGGTACCGGCGCTGTCATATTAACCCGCCGGGTTTGGCGGGCACAGCAAGCGGCCCACAATACTCGGTCCAGATTGAGCCCCTTGTTGGCCTGAAGACTACACTTCTCTCGCACATTACATGGTTGCTCTACTGTGTTGCTTCAGTCGGAAATGGAGTTTTCCGCCGGAGTGGGTAGTGTAGACCCAGACGGAGGACAACGACATGAGCAAGACGAAACCACGGCGACATTTCACAGGGCAGGAGAAGGTGGCCATTCTGCGGCGGCACCTGGTCGAGAAGGTGGCGGTGTCGGACCTGTGCGAGGAGCACGGGATTCATCCCACGCTCTTCTACCGCTGGCAGAAGGACTGGTTCGAGCAAGGGGCGGTGGTGTTCGACGGGTCCAAGGGCCGGGGCCGCAACGGGCGGCAGGAGGACGCAGCGACCCGGCGGATCGCGGCCCTCGAAGAGAAGCTACGCCGCAAAGACGAGGTGCTCTCCGAGCTGATGGAAGAGCACGTGGCGCTAAAAAAAAGTCTTGGGGAAGCCTGAGGAAGGCCTGGGTTCCGCACGACACGCGGGATACGGTGGTGGACTTCGTTGGCGGCTGGTCGCAACGGACGGGGATTGCCGCGAAGCGGATGGTGACCTGGATGGGGATTTCGCCCAGCAAGTACCACGACTGGAAGCAGCGTTACGGCCGGGTCAACGAGCACAACGCCTTGGTTCCGCGAGATCACTGGCTGGAGGATTGGGAGAAAGCGGCCATCGTGGAGTTCCACGGTCAACATCCGCTGGAAGGCTATCGCCGGCTGACGTTCATGATGCTGGATCGGGACATCGTGGCCGCCAGTCCCAGCAGCGTATACCGGGTGCTGCGGGATGTGGGCGTGCTGCGTCGCTGGAACCCCAAGCCCAGCAAAAAGGGCACCGGGTTTGTTCAGCCGCTGCGCCCGCACGAACACTGGCACGTGGACATTTCGTACCTCAACATCGGTGGCACGTTTTATTACCTGTGCAGTCTCCTGGATGGATGCAGCCGCTACGTGGTGCATTGGGAGATTCGCGAGTCGATGAGGGAAGCGGATGTCGAGATCATCCTGCAGCGGGCGCGGGAAAAGTTCCCCGGGGCCGCCCCGCGGATCATCTCCGACAACGGACCGCAGTTCCTCGCCAAGGATTTCAAGGAGTTCATCCGCATCTGCGGGATGACTCACGTGCGAACGTCACCCTACTACCCGCAGAGCAACGGTAAGTTGGAGCGCTGGCATCGGTCGATCAAGGGCGAGTGCATCCGACCGGGGGCCCCGTTGTCCCTGGAAGACGCCCGGCGTTTGGTGGACGGGTATGTGGCCCATTACAACACGGTTCGCCTGCACAGCGCGATCGGCTATGTGACGCCGAAGGACAAGCTCGAAGGGCGAGAAGCGGACATCTTCGCCCAGCGGGATCGCAAGCTGGCCGAAGCCCGCGAGCGGCGACGAGCGGCGCGGCAACGGGCTCGGGACAAGGCGGTTGCCTGATGACTCATGCGGGGATAGAACAGTCGACGGCCCGGGCGGAGGATACGGCTCTGCTGGGAAGCAACCGGAGCGCCGACCCGGGGGCCAAGACCGAAGGGCGGGCGTCCCAATCGGTCGCCCGTCTTTCCCCTCTTCGGGATTGGCATCAAAGCGATAAATCCCTCGCGGCGCAGCCGCGAGTTCTGGATGTGAAAACTCCGGGAGACGGTCTCCCGGATGCAGCTAACTCAGAACCGCCGGTACTCCATTTCACGCTGAACCACTACACTACCACATCTCTAGGAGGGTGCAAATGGCTCTTTGCGCTGGCAAAACGATGCAGTTGTAAAGAACCTATCCACTTGCGCCCTAATAGCTTGCCGCACCTCCACCTCGTCTTCCCGTGCAAGAGCCTGTGATACGTCAATCGCTGTATCTCTGTCACGGTGGCGACAGACTTTGAGCTTACCGTCAGATGTCAGTGTAAGTTGATAGACTCCCTCTTGGCACGGGAAAAACTCACAAGTCTTGCAGAACGGAGAGTATGTACTTCCAAGAGTGTGGTCTTTGATGCGAATGAACGAGGAATCCGTTAGTTGGAACTCGTTCATGGGAATCCCGTATCCACCGACGGTAGTGGCAACAGCTCTTTCCTGGTAGGCTTCGCGGAAGCGGTCGCGGAAAGCCGACAGAGGAACGAAGTTCTCGCGCCAGTACTCCTGCGGATCCAGATCGCCATACCAGTTCAGGTCCATGATCTTCAGATAGAATCCATGGCCGGAACAGTAGTCTATCAGGGCGTCTATGTCACACTGATTAACCTGAGTCACAACGGTATTGATTCCGACGACGTGATGGCCGTCTATCAACTCAAGTCCATCTAACACGTCCTGAAGGGTTTTCCCGTCAACTCTCGTGATCTCCTTATAGCGTTCCGGGTTCATTGTGTCCAAGCTCACCTTCAGGCGCAAGTTCTTGATGCTTGCGAGCAATTCCTGACATTCCTTCAAGTAGCTTCCGTTGGTAGCTAGGGAGATCGTGCAGGGCACTTGCCCTAAGTCGTTATCACGAACACATCGCAAGAAGCTGTGTGGGTCCTTGAGCGGCTCGCCGCCAGTAAAACGGTAATGGCAAAACCCCATAGACTTGGCAATCTTAACGAAGTAGGAGATCTGGGCCAATGGCAACGTCGGACCTGGTGCTGGGTAGTTTTCGTTGTAGTCCGGGCAGTACCGGCAGTCGAAGTTGCACTCCTGAGTTAACACAATGCGTAGCGCAGGGAGTTCATGGCCGGGCTCATTGGTGCCTCGTTTGCTTGGATCATGGATGATCTGGGGTGCTTGACCCGGCGCTTCGATGTATAGAAGGTCTCTTCGTGGAAGGAGTCTTCTAAGGTACCGAGACAATGTCTGAACCTGAATCTCCCGAGGGAACTCAGGCGGCTCATGGCGGTTCGTAAGGAAGTCGAGAATCTCGTGCAGGGATGCACTGCTTGATGTCTTCAGGCGGAGGATTATGAGATCGCAGAGGTGGTCTTCCAGTGGCACCGATTCCCTCCTGAGCTCGGCGAACTTGCTGCGGAACATGTTTGCGAGATCACGGAATTCGGGACAGAACGTGCCTGTGCTACTGGGCGTCTCATCACGGGAGTCGGATAGGACGACGTGGTCTCCGACAACGACAAACTTTAGTCCTGGGTGTTCCCGGTGATGAAAGACAAAAGGATGGGTTCGTTGCAGGGATATGCCAAGGCGCCACAGAACGCCGACGAACTTACTCCCAGTGCGAATTGGGCCGAGAAACGCAACGGCGCTGGGTGCCAAATCGCGGAGCACACGAGAGCGAGACCGGTCGATTGGCCAGGAACTCGTGCAAGTGAGGATGGCGTCCTGTCTGGATGCGCTGCCGTAAAGATAGTAGATCTTGGACAAGTACTGGTTCTTGGAAGACAGCTCGGTATGGCTCCTCTGCATACGCACGGCTCTCCTAAGTACGAGTACGAGCAACGTGAGCGCCGTGATCCCGGCTCCGGAGAAAAGCCAGTCCTTATTGTCAGCCAAGAACTGCAGAAGCTTCATGATAGTCTCCCAAGTCTAACAGTGGTTAGGCTGACCCGCCGAACGTACCCGAGCCAGTTTGCAGTGCGGCGTAGGGGGCCACCGAATGCAGGGGCGGTTCTCGTCTGACTCTCGCAGCATCAAGCTGATGCACGAACGGTGCGTTTTGATCAGGGTGTCTTCTGCGGGTCGGCATAACGAACTCCGTGTCACCGACAAAGCCCATTAATCGGGCCGCGAAAGCCGGCTGTCCCACAGTCCAGGACGTGCGTGTAGATCATCGTGGGCCTCACGCGATGATGGCGCAGACATACTTAAATGGTCCGGAAATCGTAGCTGCCTTCCAACAGAGAAGTCGCGACGGAATGCCAGACCGTACGGCTGGTGGCCGGCCTTGTCAAGTGTCTCTCTTGCGCAGCCATCTGTTACGGGTCCGGGACATGCTGAATCCAGCGATCGGATTCCCCATCCGAGCATACCTGGGCTAAAGGAGTTCCGGCCTTGCCGGGGTGGTGCCCCCGAGGTAGGACTGAGTTACGCTTTGTCTAGAAAAGCGTAACTCAAGTATGCGAAAGGAGGTCCTGGAAATGGCACGCGAAACGAGTCGGTCTGGCCGGTCCCGGGCGCCCACGTTGCGAGTGGTGTTGCCGCCACAGATGGAGTGCAGGCAGAACGCCCCGCCAACGCCTCATCCAGCAACCACCAGGCCAAAGCGCCGCCTACCGCCGGAGGTGCTCACCGACGCCGAGGTCCGCGCCCTCATGGGGACGTGCGGCCGCTACGCCCCGACCGGCCTGCGCAACCGGGCACTGATCGCCCTGCTCTACCGCACCGGCCTGCGCATCAACGAGGCCCTCGGCCTCTACCCCAAGGACCTCGATCTGACCGACGGTTGCATTCGGGTGCTCAACGGCAAAGGCGGGCGGTCACGCACCGTCGGCCTGGACCCCGGCGCCGCCGCCGTCATCGAGCGCTGGCTCGACGCGCGGTCCCGCATCAGTCTCGACCCAACCGGGCAAAGCGGCCTCGCCCTGGGCGGCCGCCACCCCGTCTTCTGCACGCTCCGTGGTGACTCGATGGCCGCCGCCTACGTCCGTGTCATGCTCAAACGCCTCGCAGTCCGAGCCGGCATCGACAAGCGCGTCCACGCCCACGGCCTCCGCCACACCCACGCCGCCCAACTCCGCGCCGAAGGCGTCGACATCGCCATCATCTCCCGTCAACTCGGCCACACCAGCATCACCACCACCGCCCGCTACCTCGACCACATCGCCCCCACAGCCGTCATCGAAGCGATGCGCCGCCGAAGCTGGATAGGGGCGTAGGCTCACGCTGCTCACGTGCTGTTCCGCACGTCACTGCTCGTGGACCGCTGGCACGTGACCATGACGCAAATCTACGGCAAACGCCACATCGCCGTCTCGACGAGCGCGTCGCACGACGTGCGAATTTGACATGTCCAGAACCGACGCGCGACCCGCCCACGACGCCAGCCTAAGCGTTCCAACCGGCTTTTTCGCGGGTGATGACCTTTATATACCACAAAGCGGGGGCGCACGAGCCGTACAATCCGGGTAGCCGGTCTTCGTAACACAACGCCTCACTGGGCCCTCAGGTTTGCATTCACGCGGCAGTCCACGTGGTAATCGCGTTCATCACGCGTAGGATAACACGCCTGTCGGCCCTCCCCACCATTTGGATGCCGGCCCGAGTAACCGTTGCTCAGGTCCGAAGGCTGAGAGATTTCTCACGGGTGCCTCTATACAGCCTCTCATAAATAACAGGACATAGTCGCGCTGATGTGGTATACTGTTAGGTAGACCAGACAAGGAGGTCTGCCATGCGTCCACGCACACTGAGACTGCATCCGATGACGGCGAAGAAGT
>JBARRC010000264.1:0-4700 GCA_049644045.1 Phycisphaerae bacterium | reverse complement strand
CGTGCGTGCAGCGCACGAAACGCGGCGAGGACTTGCTCGGGACGGGCCTCGCTGCCACCCAGGTCGCGCTCGACGATGGGGAATACTTCGCTGACCGCCATCTGGTCATCCAGGGCTGAATTCCATTGGAGAAACTCGTTCCGCGGATCGGTGAGAAGGTACAGCCGGGGCGCCCGCACCTGTTCATCCGTGTCGTCAAGCGCCACACGTGTGACAGCCATCGCTGCGGGGAACAGCCCATGCGTCGGTTGCGGGACCAGAACCCGATACCCGTCACGCACTGGGTAGGCCGGCTGCGTAAATAAGTGGTCCCACCGAACGAGTGGTTTGGGCGTCCACACCTGGACGCACTTGTCCGCGCAGCCGGACACGAAGATCGGGGCGAAGATGGCGGCTGTCAAAGCCGCCCTGACAAACTGTCGTCCGACGTCAACCTTCATGGTGGGTGCCCCATCCATCCCGGTGCTTCGTTGGTCCGGGCAACCGTCTCGGCGCATCACCGGGATGGGTGGGGGACCGACTGGCATGCACATGGCACACGTATTACCCAATCCGTCCCTCACCCTTCGCCCCCGGCATGTGTGTGTCCGTCCCCCACCCTTCGCGGGGAGACCACTTACAGGACACCCTGGGGTCGATCACCATTCGCCTTCGCGCGAAGGGTGGGGCACACTTGCACACTTGCCGGGTTCAAATCGGTGACAACACAGTCACCCGTTGAGATATCGGGCGGGCACCCGCCACACTGGTCCAAAAAAGGTAGAGATGACACACGATGTCATCCGCAAGCGAAGGTGCCGTTATCGGTCTTCGGGGACATTCTCCCTTGTCTTCCGAGGCGTGCCGATAACTCACGTCGCGCAGGGAACTGACCGATGGACTCGACAGGTTCGCCGAAAGGGCTTGGTATGCGCACGCGTGTGGTCGCGGGTGCCGACGGTCCCGCCGTCACGGCACTCCCCTTAGGACATCTTGCTCCGGAGCAAAGAGCCTTCAACCGCGCGGTGCTGGGATCGCTTGGTGAACGTATACTCCGCGTTATCGGTCGCGCTTTGCTTGGCCTGCCTGCCTCGACCTGGTTGCTGGTGGACGTATCGGTTGTTTCAATCGGGATTTATGTTGCCTTTGCAGTCTTCCCACCCCCGGATCAACTAGCCACGCCACACGTCGCTTTGTGGCAGGCGTTGGCGGTTTTCGCCTTCGCCGTGATCGTTGCGAGCCTGGTTTTCGGGCTCTATGAACGCGAGACGCTGATGAGCCGATCGCGAATTCTCACCCGCACGGGCCTGACCGCCTGCACCGCCACCGTCATCGCCTACGCGATCATCTATGTGATCATGTACGCGACGGTGAGTCGCCGGGTCTCGGGCCTTGCAATGTCGCTATTCCTCGTCGTCGGTGTGGGGATCCGGCTCGGGGCGTGGTGGGTGGTTCGCAAGGTGCACTGCGGGCTGCTTGTCGTCGGCTCCCGTAATCTTTTCGAATCGTTCGAGCAGGCGCAGGCCAATGAACTGCTCCACGAGTATCGCCTGGTCGGATATGCGAATACGGAGGAAGACCCGCCGGCCGCAGCCAACGATCCATGCTGTGTCGGAACCACCGCAACGCTGATTGACAAGCTGGGCTCTCTCGGCGTGACGGACATTGTAGTCGGTAACGGCGCGGCACGTGATCCGCGCGTGATGGAGTGGATGGTGCCGTGCCTGCAGCGCGGCTGTCGGGTGACGAACGAGGCCATCTTCTACGAAAAAGCAACCGGACAGATCCTGGTCGACCAGATCACGCCGTCCTGGTTCCTGTTCGCCGATCTGAAGGTCCACTGTGATGAACAGGCTACGCTCAAGCGGGTGATGGACCTTGTGATCGCGGGGCTGGGTCTGTGCGTGTCGGCGCCGCTGTGGCCTCTGATCGCCCTTGCGGTGAAGCTGTGCGACGGTGGGTCGGTGCTCTACTCGCAGGATCGCGTCGGGCAGAATGGCCGGATCTTCAAGCTCTACAAGTTCCGCACCATGCGACCCGACGCGGAAAACGGAAAGAGCGTGTGGTGTTCACCGAATGATCCGCGGGTGACGCGGGTGGGCCGATTCCTGCGGAGAACGAGGCTGGACGAACTACCGCAACTGTACAATGTTCTTGTCGGGCAGATGTCGATCGTCGGTCCGAGACCGGAGCGGCCTGACATCGTACATGAGCTGTCTGAAGAAGTGCCTTATTACGCGGAGCGTCATCTGGTCAAACCGGGGATCACCGGCTGGGCTCAGATCAGCTTTCGATATGGTTCGTCGATCGACGACGCCAAACGGAAGCTGCAGTTCGACCTCTACTACCTTAAGCACATGTCCTTCGAGGTGGACGTCATCATTCTCTTTAGAACCGCGGGCACGTTCCTGCGCGGGGCGTGTTGAGCCACGCTCTCACCGTGTTGATGCTTGACAGACTCCGCCACGGGCAAGGACCGCCCCATGCACCGTGTAACGCTGTGCCGAACCCAGTTGGGGACGGTCCTTGCCCGTGCCACCCTGCCGGGCGCCTCAACTGCGCAGCGGAAGACCATCAACATCACGCATGGCCCCGCAGAAGCAGAGGATGCCTTCGATGAATCCCCAGATGGGGCCCACGGTTCCGAAAGTCACCACGGTGACCACGATCTGAATAATACCGATTCCGGTGAACCCCAGGTAAAACCGGTGTACGCCAAACCCACCGAGCAGAACCCCCAACGCACCGGCCACCCACCGGTTCCGCCAGGAATAGCCCGCCCAATCGGGCTGTCGATAACGGTAGTCCGGTGGGGCTGTCGGCGGCGCTGTCTCAGGCGTGACCACTCCAACCAGACGCCAGGGTTCCAGTGTCTTCTGGCAGTGCGGACACGCGACCGGTGTATGGATATGCTCCGGTGCAACACGCATGGCCTGTCCACACCGCGGACAGAAGATCGTCGAAGCGCCCGAGTCCGAGGCGTTCGGGCCGACGTTGCTCATTACAATACTCCGGAAACGCGTCCTATCCTACCCGACTTGGGTCCGCCCTTCCATGGTGCAGGCAACTCGAAACCCGCCGATGGCTGTTGCGGCCCGCACCTACCCCTGGGATATTGCTCCCGTACCCACGGATATTCGCATTGTATTGTCCGGAATTGCATGCGTATGCCTCTTTACGATCAGCACGTGCACTCCTGCCACTCGTTCGACTCGGCGGCGGCCCCGGCCGCCAACGTCGAAAGGGCGATCGCCCGCGGGCTGGCCGGTCTGACCTTCGCCGAACATCTTGATACCCACCCGGACGATTGGAAGACCTGTATTTATGACGACGAGGCCTATTCAGCAACGATCAAGCGGCTGCGGAGCGACTTCGGGGACGCGATCTTCATCGGCAAGGGAATCGAGGTCTGTTATCAGCCTGATCGGATGGATTTCATCCTCGATTTCTTAGAGCGGCACGAGTTCGACATGGTGATGCTGAGCGTTCACTACTTCGGCCCGCGTGCCGTCCATAACCGCCAGAACTGGACCGATGTGGATGCGGTGGAGGGCACCCGGCGCTATCTCGAAAGCGTGCTGGAGGCGGCGCGCCTCTGCGAGCGGCTGCACGAGACTCGCGGCCGTGTCTTCGACGTGCTGGGGCATCTTGACGTCGTGAAGCGTTACACAACACGGTTCTTCGATGCCAACGAGGTCTTGCGGTTCGGGGATCTGCTCGACCGGATCCTGGAGACGTGCATTGCGGCTGACGTGGTTCCCGAAATAAACACCTCGACGGTGCGGAAAGACCGCATCGAACCCATGCCCGGCGCTGACACCATCGCCCGATATGTGCGGTTGGGTGGCACAGCCATGTCACTCGGCTCCGACGCCCATCTTCCGGAGAGCGTCGGCGCGGATTTCGACCGGGCTGTGGCCGTGCTCCACGCGGCTGGGTTGCACCACGCGGCCATCTTCAAAAAGCGCGAGCGCTTTACGGAAAAGGTGTCAGGATGATTTTTAGATGTTCTTTACGGCTCGGGAAGCACCTCACCAACCCCTACCGGCTCCAATTCATCGGTGGATGTAGCTGAATCAAGTTTCAGTTCGTACGGGACGCTTTCGACATCGCTGAGGGGTGCGCCGCGCACGCCATGATTCGTCACTGCGAACACGTCATCGCCGATGAAGACACCGCGGGTAAACGAGGCCCAGTAGTAACCGGCCTCCCCGAAATGCGTGCTGATCCGCCCCAGTTCGGTGAAGCCCTCTTCGGCCGAAACGCTGTAGACCACGAGGCCGTCGAAGGTTTCGGGTACAAACGGTGGAACCATGTCGATCGGTTCATCCGGGTCGGGCTCCGGCGCGGTATCCGACTCCGCTGGGACGCCCTCGTCCTCGCCCTCGTCCTCGAACGTCTCCCAACCGTCATCGGTCCCGCCGAAGTCGACAAGAACTCCATCGCCCCCAGGCATCTCATCTTCAAGGAACCAGATATCGTTGTCATAGATCGACACCGGCAAGCCCACGAGGCCGCGCTCGGTGAAGTAGGTGAATGCCTTCGGGTTGTAGAGCGCTTCCGAAGATGCCCCACCCTCTGCGCCGAGGACGACGTTGTCCGTGAGCTTTGGATTGGCGAAGTCGGACACGTCGAAGATGGAGAGCTGCACACCCCAGCCGAAGAACGGACCGTCCTCCGGAATGTATTGCCCAACCGTCAGTAGATGATCGGCATCCATG
>JBARRC010000263.1:0-1741 GCA_049644045.1 Phycisphaerae bacterium | reverse complement strand
TAGTATAGCAGTGTTCTACGTCCCCGGCCAACTGGCAGCAAACTGCTCTCATGGTTTCTCCGGGGCCTGTGCGCCGATGGGGAAATCTTTCGTGAACGTTCCGACCGGCGTCTTCCGGCCGATTGTGATGTGGCCGTCCTCCTCGATCTTTCCCGCAATCCGCTGAAGCGTACCGATCAACTCATCAAGGCGTTCCAGCGACAGAACGGCGGCTTCATAGAGTCGCTCATCGCGAGCGAACAGTCCCGCCGTCCCCTGCCCTTCGGCAACCTGATGCAATAATCCAGCCATGCTCTTCGTGGCGCCGTCGAGATTGTCCAGAACCTGATTGAGTTTGGCGAACGATTGATCCAGGTTTTCCTCAGTCTGGTCGATCCCAGCATTCATGTTATCGGCGACCCTCTGACTCTCGGTCTTCCAGAGCTCGATCGTCTCCCGAAGCTCCTCCGTCGCGCTTTTCAGGTCGCCGACGGCCGCCTTGACATTACCCTGCAGGTTTTCATCGCCAAGGACCGCGTTGATATTCGCCAGAAGAGTGTCGATGCGTTCGATCGCTGTGGAGATATTGGGCATAACCCCCTGTGCTGCCGCTCCGGGTTGGTTGACCTCAGCCACGCTACGCTGCTTGAGCAGTTCAGCGAGGTGATCCATGACCGGTTCGGTCGCCTCGGACAGATCGCCGATGTGCCTGATCGTTCGCTCGACCGAGTTGACGAGGTCCTTGCTGATCAGCTCGCCGATGATGCTGTGCATTTCGCCGGAAATAAAGGCGAATTCTTTGTCAAGGGGTTCGGCTGGTACGCCCGGTTCGACCCGGATGTCGATGTGGCCTGTGCCAAACCCGAGCGTGGCCCCGTAGACCTTGGCGATCGCGCCTTGCGGTACGGAGAAGACGTTTTTGATCCGAGTGACGATGACCACCCCCTGGTCGGGACGCTCCAGGTTCTCGAACTCCAGCTTCTTCACACGACCGATCTGGACCCCGTTCAGGTTGACCAGGCTTCCCTCACCAACGCCGCTGAGCTCATGGACCCCGGTAATTCGGAGGGTCCACTCACTGCCGCCGAGCCACGTCGGTGTTTCACCAAACCAGACCATCAGCACGCCGAGCGCAACGAACGACGCCACTATAAAAAGACCCACCAGGAGGTTGCGTGCACCTTCTTTCATAATGTTTCCTTTGATCTATAGGGTCTGGCGGTCTTCATCATAACAACGGCCCTCTACGAAACATCGGACGCGCGGGTCTTCGCAGCGAATGATCTCCTCCGGCGATCCATCGAAGATAAACCCTCCCTCGTAAAGCATGAGGATGCGATCCGACACCTTCCCGGCGCTGGCCATATCGTGCGTCACAACCACACTGGTCACGCCCAGTTCGCGCTGAAGTTTGATGATTAGCTCGTTGATGACGTCGGCGCGCGGCGGGTCAAGGCCCGTGGTCGGCTCGTCATACAAAATGATTTCCGGGTCGAGCGCAATCGCCCGGGCCAACGCAACACGCTTCTTCTGTCCCCCGGAGAGTTCCGAAGGCCAGTGGTCCTGGATCCCATCGAGCCCGACCATGGCGAGCTTCTGCTTCACGATCTCGTCGATCTCGCCCCGGCTGCGCCGGGTGTGCTCGCGAATCGGAAACGCGACGTTCTGCCCCACGGTCATCGAGTCAAAAAGTGCGCTAAGCTGGAAAAGGAAACCGAATCGAGGCCGGATCGCCGCCAGCTCCCGCTCGGGCATATTGTCG
>JBARRC010000262.1:0-4212 GCA_049644045.1 Phycisphaerae bacterium | reverse complement strand
AAACGTACCCTTGGCCGTGGTATCAACATCGAGCACCAACGTACCACCGTAGAACGTGCTACCGTCGTCGGCCAGACCACCAGACCCAAGCTTCGTGCTTCCCCAAGCGAAATAAAGATCGCTGGTTGCCACCGCTTCAATCCCGAGCATGAGGTTCGGGGTTTGCGACCGGTCCTGGAAGGCCGGAACGCAGCCCGTGGGCGGATACCCCTCGTCTCCAGCCTCGTCACACCACGAATTGCTGCCAAGCAGCCCTGCGCAGTACGCGTCACGCGCATCATCATCGGGACCCACGCACGGTGGGTTCCACGGCGTCAGGAACCCGTCGCAGCCGGTGTAGTAGCCGGCCGCGTCAACCGTCGCCTGCCACGTCTTGAGCAGCGCCGGAGCCCAGCTCTCGGCTTCGATGTGCAGCCAGACCTTCGCCCCGCCAGCCGCCATCGTGATCTCATTGCCGGCAATCGTCGCATCGGGATCATCCGAGGAGACCGGCACCAGCAAGAGGTAGGTTTCCGACATGGCATACGCGGTTGCGACGAACGACGCGTAATACGTCGGCGCGCCGTAGTACCAGGCGCCGTACAGATTGACCGCACCCGAGCTGCAGAACGTCGGATGACTGCAATCGTTGGTCGTGAGCATGTCCGTGTGGTCACAGGCAGCGCCGGTATCACAGCACGTTCCTACGCCGTCGTAGTTGAACTGACCGGTCTCATACTGCTCCTCGACCGCGTCGGTGCAAGCACCCGCGATACCCGCACAACCAAACGCACCGCCGCCCTTGCCGACGTCCGGCGCAAAGTACCACGACGCCCGCCAACCGACGCGGCAGCCGTCGATTATTTCACACACCAGCCAGGGCTCGCCGGTCAGTATCGTGACCGGCGGATCCATCGTGTGGACCAGCCGGTACAGGCCGGCGCAGCCCGTCTGGCTAGCCTCGTCCCACGGATCCCCCATGCCACCTGTGAAGATGCCCGGGCACAGACCGCAGTCGCTGTCATCGGCGCAGGCAAGGCCGTGACCGTACCCGTCAACGCACAGTGGATTGCTACATGCAGGATCCCCAACATCCCCGCAATGCGTGCCGCCGGCGATACCATCCTCCCAGCAGCCCTGGGAGTCATAGCCACCCTGGCGTAGATTGGTCCACGTGCCCGACGTACCCGGAATCGGATCGGCCGTCCCGCCCACGGACGTGCTGTAGATTTCAAACGGGTCGCCGTCCCACAACGTGCATCGAACCGACCCTTCTCCGAAACCGGTGACGCTGTTGTACCACATCGTGTCATAGGCACAGAGAGCGTCACCGGCCTGGAACCCATTGCCCATCTTGAGCGGGTTGGCCGCGAAGTTGCCGAGGCTGTCGACCGGCATCACGCCCGGAGCCGCCGGGCCGTCCATCCCCTTACTGAACGGGTAGAAGTACCCGCTGTCATTCGGCTGGCGATACACGAGGACGTTGCAGGCGCTATCCACGGCCACACGACCGTCGAGCACCGGGCTGCCATCGTTGTGCACCTCCCAGATGGGGATGGGCACGCCGAGCGGCAACGGTTCAGCCCTGCCAGCCATCTGCGGCGGCAACGGCTCCAGGCTATGGATAATCTCGTAGCCGATAAGCGTTTGCTTTGCCACCGCGTTGTCCTGCGGGACCACGTCTTTGCTGACCCTGCTGAGACGCTCCCCGCCGTGCAAGCTCACGCTAAAGACGAACACGCCAATAGCGGCGACACCCATAAGCGAGTGCCACTTACAGTTACCCTTCATCTTCCACACCATTACTTCTCTCCTGTACCCTGAATAACTCCTGAAATGGAACCGGCAAGTGAAAGACCATGACGCCTCTCCTGCGTGCGCCTTTCATGGACACGAAACGCGACACGGGTACGATATGGCCCGTAGCACGTCCACATCCCACGTGATGTCAACGAAAGGATCCTAGACTGCCTATAACACCATGCGGCTCACTTGTCAAGAGCCGTCAGCGGTTTTTTCCCGGGAATTGCGGTCCGGGGCGGGTTCGTTTGGGGCGCTGGGGCTCGTAAGCCGCCTTTATCACGGTGGTTACGATCCGAGGTGTTTCAGGCAGATTGGTGAGTGGCATGGGTCAACCGAGTTGACCCGTGGCATGGCTTCCGTTGCGTTGCCGAGCCCGCATAAGGAACACACGGGTCCGCTGGCGCGGACCCATGCCACCCAGCCGGGAAACTGAACATGGTTCGTGATTCGGGTTGTAAGGGCCTATCGACGGCGGCGGCGGCCGAAGTAGACCTTTCCACCGGCGAGCAGCGCGAGAGTCAACGCGAGCAAGCCCCACTCGGACACGGCCGGGATCGTCGCCGCCGGCAGGGTGACTGTTTCCCCTGGGGGAAGCGGGAGTTGCTCACCCGAGGGTGTCATCAGCGTCAGCGTCGTGTTGTTCGAGCCGGGGGCCGTCACCTCCAGCGCCAACGGGTCCCAGGAAAGCGAGTTCGTCTCGGGCAACTCAACGGTCGCCACGAGCATACCGCCTGCAAACAGTTCCACGGTGATGTCACCCGGGGCGGCGGCTGCTGCCACGCTCGCTGCGCCTGCTTCACTAGTCGCCGCAGCCTTGTGTGGACAGAAATTCAGGACCTCGGCGACAGTCTGAAGCTCGCCCGCTACCTCCCACTCTCGACACGTCAGCGTGATGCAATTGCCCTCGGTGACGTTTCTGATCTTGTCGTCGTACGTTTCCCCGGTACAGATGAGCTGCAGCTTGGCGTCCTTGGGGTTGGAACCGCCGCCGGTCGTGCCGAACGACTCCGCACGCACGCCATAGATGGTTGCGCCAACCTTGGGAGCATCGGAAACGCAAAGGTCCTGGTCCCCGGGGTCCAAAATCCCGCCGTGCGTCTCCGGTATCGTTAAGTTGTCCACGAATCCGGAGGGGGTACTCGGCGCCTCGTCCACGTCGTCCTGGATGCGGTCACAGTCGGCGTCGGGGTAGCAGGACCATCCGGGGATCGGGACGTGGACACAGGTGCCCGACTCGCAGGTATCAACCGTGCACTCAGCCCCGTCGTCGCAGTGCACGTCCTCCGTGCATTCGGGACAGTCTGGACCGTCAGGAGGACAGGTCTTCGTCGGGTCGAACACGGTAACGCCAGGCTTCGCGTCACAATCCGCCTTCGTCACACAACATTCGATGCAGCAAAAAGGCCAAGTAGGATCATCGGAGGGACAGTCCTCGCCAATGTAATAGCAGCACCGGCCGACCTCGACCGTGACCTTCGCCGGACACAGGCCGATCAACGGAATCGGCTGGCCACCGGCATCCTTCATGAACGTCGCCGATCCCGGGATGAAGCCGATCGTAAACGTACCCTTGGCCGTGCTATCAACTTCGAGCACCAACGTACCACCGTAGAACGTGGAGCCGTCGTCGACCAGACCACCCGAAAGGCTTGTGCTTCCGTAAGCGAAATCCAGATCGCTGGTTGCCACCGCCTCAATATCGAGCATGTTCGGGATTATGTCCGTGTCCTGGAAGCCGGGGCAGCAGCCCGTGGGCGGATACCCCTCGTCTCCATCCTCGTCACACCACGACCCGGCGCCCAGCGCCGTTACGCATTCTGCATCACTCTCGCAGGCCGGATTCCACGGCGCCAGGGAGCCCGCGCAGCCGGTGTAGTAGCCGGCCGAGTCAACTATCGCCTGCCACGTCTTGAGCTCCGCCGGATCCCAGCCCGAGCCTTCGACGTGCAGCCAAACGTGCTTGCCGGCCGCTGCCATCTTGAGTTCATTGTTGGCCGCGTTGAAGCAGTCCACAACATCACCATCATAACAATCCTCATAATCCCCGACAAGCACAGCAGTACTCGCGTCGGCACCTACCTGCGTCGGCACCAGCGAGAGGTAGGTGTTCGACACGGCATACGCGGTTGCGACGAACGACGCGTAATACGTCGGCGCGCCGTAGTACCAGGCATCGGACATATTGACCGCACTCGAGCTGCAGAACGTCGGGTGACTGCAATCGTCGCCCGTGGCCATGTTCGTGTGGTTGCAGGGATCACCGGTATCACAGCACGTTCCTACGCCGTCGTAGTTGAACTGACCGGTCTCATACTGCACCTCGACCGCGTCGGTGCAAGGTCCCGCGACACCCGCGCAACCAAACGCACCGCCGCCCTTGCCGACGGTCGGCGCCCAGTACCACGACGCCCGCCAACCGATGCGGCAGCC
>JBARRC010000261.1:0-5455 GCA_049644045.1 Phycisphaerae bacterium | reverse complement strand
TTCGGGACACGAACGCGGCTGGGGTGTATACTGAACACAGCGTGTTCATCGAGGGTGTGGAGAAGCACGCATGTCACAAGGCGAGATCGTCGGGTTGCTGCTTACGGTTGCTCTGCTCGCTGCTATCGTCGGCGCTGTGCTGACAGCCGTCGCTGCCTTGCGCCGAGATCGGGCCGCTGAACTCCGCACACGGCAGATCGATGCCTATGCTCAGTGGCTTGCGGCGCGCATGACGTTGAGTCGGGCGTCGGTGTCGTTTGTCGTAGCGTTTCGAGCGTTGGCTGCACAGCGCCGCGATTCCGATTACTTCTTATTGCGCCGCGACGAGGCCCAGCGCGCCCGGGCGGACTGGTGCGACGCGAGGCGCGAACTCGATCGAGCCGAGGCCGTGCTCGTGGCATGGAGTGACGATCCATCGATCCGCAAGCAGTTAGCTCGTTTCGACCTTGTCGCGCCGGATGTGCTGCGGTTGGCAATCAACAGCGATCAGGGCGACGTGGACCGCCTCGCGCAGCGGCTTCACGACGCCGACCAGCGCGCGGCTGAGTTTGTCCACGCCGCCACGGCCAGCACACGTGCATCCCGATTCCCAGCTCGCAAACGCCTCACCGTCGCGGCAGACTACGTGGAATCAATCGTCGAACACTGGACCAAGAGGTCGTGAATCACAGTCACGCAGGCAGCGGCGCTGCGCGCGGAAGAAGGGCGCGCGGAAATGAGACAGGTACCAGCACCGGAGAATCATTTCTTGGCTTTTTTTGGCTTTTTTTGGCCGAACATTTAGTTGACATCTGCGTATCATAACCGATATTATACATGATCTAGGTATGGACCCCAGCCTTCACTCGTGAACGCTGGGAGAGTTATTGAGGGCCGTTGGAGGGAGTTATCCTCCGGCGGCCCTTTGTGTTTTCGGCAGGTTGTCACGCCGAGGAGTCCAATATGGACGGAAGATGTGCGGTGTTCATTGATGGGGGCTACCTGGACAAAGTCCTCCACTACGACTTCCAGAACAGGCGCATCGATTACGAGAAGCTCGCGCAGGAAATGGCGGCGCCTGATGAGATGCTGCGAGCTCATTACTACCACTGTTTGCCCTACCGTAGCAGCCAGCCAACCACTGAAGAAAGACAGCGGTACTCATCAATGCACAGGTTCATAACTCGGCTTCAATTCCTTCCACGGTTCGAGGTTCGCCTGGGTCGCCTTGTTGTCCGCGGATACGACCGCGACGGAGCGCCGGTTTTCGTGCAGAAACGGGTAGATTGTATGGTTGGCGTTGATATGGCCCTAATTGCAGCAAAGGGCAGGATTACTCATGTTGCCATTTTCACTGGGGACAGCGATCTGATCCCAGCGGTGGAAGCCGTTAAGCATGAATCCGTGCTTGTAACCTTGTGGCACGGTAGTTACTCGAGGGATACTACACCGAGTCGAGATTTGGTTGAAGTCTGCGACGAGCGAAGGCAGCTCGACGAAGATGTCATGTCGAGATTGTCACGATAAGCTGTGCACGGCGCCGGCCACGTCATTTGGGTCATGGTTTGTTAAACAGGCAAATCCGATTCGTAATTCGTGAGTCTCTTTGCCGTTTCATCGTTGCCTTCGGGATCGGGCATGTTGGAAGTGGCTCACCGTTTGGGCGAGCCGGTCGAGGACGCGCCGACCTTCGGGCGTGGCCTCCAGCCCGATAAACTGAAAACCGATCGATGCCCGCCCCTGATCGGCAGCCTCCCGATGGCGGACCAACGCGTCAACAACGAGTGAGGGCTTGCCAGGGTGTGGCGCGAAAACGCACCGGTAGGTGCAGCCTGGTTGAAAGTCGTTCGCGTCGGCCACCTTAACCCGCATACCTCCGGCGGACATGTCTTCAAGCTGGCCATGACGCACGGGACGAGCCTCAACGGGCGATCCCGAAGCGTCTCCCTCACGCCGGAAGCGAACCGGGATGACGATGCCTTTGGGAGGCTCGGCTCTTTCGTATACCCGGCGCTGAAGCTGTTGGAGGTGGTCCGGCCAACGCAGTGCAACCAGGCCCTCCTGCGCCTGGTCTTGATTGGGCTCGAGGATCGTGCCAAACATACACTTTTTGTGGCCCAGGCGGAACGTAACGCCGAGCGTGTCTCCCGGTTCCGGTAGTCTTGACACCAATTCGTCGCGCGGGATCGGCGCCTTGATCAACGCCACCCCTGATGATGCGGAACCCGACACGAACGAAGACTTGAACGTTCGCCAACCCTCCAGACTATTGTGGGTGAGGACCAGTTGCCGTTGCTGTTGGATTGAACCTTCCAGAATCTGGTCCCGTTTTTCCTTGGCGATCAGTTGGGCCGTGCTCATGTTGCGTATCCTGGTACACCGCTTCAGTCTGTCGTTTCCAGCGCTTTGCGGAGTCTCTCGCGGCTTGCAGTCAGGCGTTCGTCCGCGATGAACTCCAGACCGACCACCAGATGGTTGATGGTACCGCCCTGCGTGATGTTGCTGATACGACCGTTCAGATGGAACGCGCGGGAGGACGCGCCGAGGCGAAACTCCACCCGCAGAGTCTGACCGATCGCTAGAGCCTCAGTGCCGGGTATCGGTATGCGACAGGCGATCCCGTCCGGACTCAGATTGAGCATCGCCCCCGGGCCATGCGATTCATCACCGTCGCCCGCCGGGCGCAGTATAACCTCGGTTGGCTCATGGAGTTGGCGTCGCGGGCTCCGCCGCCGCTCCGCCGGGGTGATGGAATCAGGCTTGACCACGCGGATCACCCCTGGTTCGATCTCGGCCGTCTCGTCCGCACACCGCGTCTCGAACACGTACTGAGCGTGGCCGATCTCGATGCCGGCGCGAAGCACGGATGAACCCAAAACCATACCGGCCGCGGGCCCTACATCAAGGGCCAGGTGCGAATCATCCACACCGACCACCGTACCGCAACAGGCGACCTCCACACCCTCGCTGTCGGCCCGCAAGTCAACCCGAGCGTGCTCTTCAAGGGCCTTCGCCAACACCCGGGCTGTCGTCCGAGGGTCGACAGCGTGGGCATTTGCGGTCTGTCGAGTGTCAGCCATTCGGCATTTCCTCACTTTCTCCGACGAAGCATGGAGCGCTCGTGCTCCGCGATGAACCGCGAGAGGCGGCGCTGATCATGCGTGAACTGCCTGTCGCGCCAGGGACGAAAGCTGAGCCCGATACGCAACGAATCACTCGCCTCCACGACACGACTGTGTCGGTGGGACCCCAGCATGTAGAATTCGTCGTCGACGGACGGCAATGCAAAGGTCAGGAAGAAGCGTTCCGTCTGTTGGACGCGATTGAGTATGCGGTGGTCCACGAGAACCGAAACGCCGCCTACGGAGAGGTCCAGCATCCAGGCGGCGACTAGCTCTGCGTCGATCGAGCACGCGTCCGGGAACGTGGGGTCGGGGCGCACCAGGTCTATGTTGATCGGGTCATAGGTGGCCATGGAGATTCGCAGATGCGAGCGTCGCTGTGACTCGGCCATGACCGCCGGCCTGCGAAGCGCAATACCAGGCACCCTTTGTCGTGCATTAAGCCGGACAAGGCGCTTACTTTCTTCGATGGCGCTGTCAAACTGATATCGGACCCCATCAAGCAAAACATGGACGCTGATCGCAGCTCCGGTGGGAATCTGCGCATCATCATTCGAATAGAGGGGTCTGTCGGCGAGGAACTGGCGTTCTGTCAGCTCCAGCAGACGGACCCGCCCCATAACGATCGCCCCGCCCGCAGTTTCATAGTGAAGCTCAACCGGGACGTTCCGCGCGCACCCGGCTCCGATGAGTCGCTCGACGGCCTCAGATGACGTGTCTGCTTTATGCAAGCTCGCCCATTCCGAATCGCACTGGTCATGGAACTTCCCATAGTCATTTCGGACTTGTGTGCGGCGTTCTTAATCTCGTGGCGAGATCATGCTTGGGATCCGTTGGATCAGGCTGCGAGGGGCCTCCTGCGTCGTCAATCAGTGTGGGTTCGCGCGGTTTATAGGAACCGGTCACCGTAACGAGCAAGCCGGGCAACGCGCACGCCAGGACCATCACGCGAACGGCGAAAGCGACACACACGATCTGTGACGGGCTTCCGAACGGTGCCAGGAAATAACGGTACGCCAACTCCACGGTGCCCAGCCCTTGCGGCGGACCCGGGAGCGCCTGGATCACCGCACCGGTGTAGAAGTACGCGTAGTACTCAAGCACGTTGCCGGCATGGGCGTCCAGGGCCATCGCTACCGCCACGGTAAAATACGCGCCGATCGCCATCACCTGCAGCACGACCGTCATCAGCACGGCCGCCACCACGATGGTCTTGTGGCTCACGAGGGCGCGCACCGCCTGATCCATGCGCTGAAGGTGTTCGTACATCGGCAAGCGCGAAAGCCACCCCCAAGGAATCAGATGCCTCCGCAGGATCGGAGAGAGATACGCCAGGACACCCGCGACGCCAACGCCGAACACGGCGAGCATATACGGACGGAATTCAGCCAGCCGGCTGTCGCTCGCGCTGAACGTCGTGATCGCAGCCACACACGCGATGAGCGTACCGAGCCCGATCGCGCGGTCGAGCGCAATCGTCGTCGCCGCTTCGGTCTTGTGCCTGGTCGTATGAGTGGTGACGAAATAGGCCTTGAACACATCTCCGGCGTTTGAGCCGAGCGGCGTGGCAAAGTTCAAGAAGTTGCCCGCAAACGATAACTTCACGCAGTCCCAGTAGCTAAGGTGAATGTCCTGCGCGCGCAGCAGCCATTGAAGCCGCACTCCCTGGAAAAAGGCCACCGGAAAAGTGATCAGAACAGCGAGCAGAAGGAGCATCTTCGCGCTCCTTCGCCATGCACTCTTCAGACCGTAGGTGATGCGCGGCTCCCCCTCTTTGTCGACCGCGACATCGGCCCGTGGCACGGCGCGGTATTGGCCGTCCGTCAGCTCTATGACAAGAGGGTCGCCCTCATCCGTCACCACACCAATCAGCTCGGTGTCTTCCCCCTTCAGCACGACGCGGTCGTTGAGCGTCACACCATGAACGACGATCCACAGCGCCACGCCGCACACGGCGATTCGCAAAAAGTCAAACAGCCTCTTTTTCGCCCGTGGCGTCATTCGACAGCCCCTACACCCTATGAGCCGTATTTGGGCACGCGGAGCCGCTTGGTTGAGGATCGCACTACGCTCCCATCGAGATCGTCGAATGATGTGATGATCTCGACATCGTGACCGGCGACGTCCTTCGCAGCCCAGCGCAGGCGCAGGTGGTACCCCATGCCCAGCATCTTGGATTTGACGGGCTGGAATGCGCTCGTCGGATAGCGCCAGTCGCTGACCAGCGTCCGTTCGATCTCGCCGGGTGCCTTTCGATCGATCCGATACATTTCGATGCCAAAGGTCCCGTCAAGGAAGACGCCCCTCCCGCTTCCCATATCGAGAAAAACTCGGTAGCGCACGCCCTCGGGGTC
>JBARRC010000260.1:0-2304 GCA_049644045.1 Phycisphaerae bacterium | reverse complement strand
CCCCAGTACCCACGAGTAGCCCTGCGATGGCGTTCATCCTTACGCGGTCGATCATGACCCATTCCTCCACGCCGAGAAACTCGATGGCGGGCGCGCCCTGGCAACTCGAACAGTCGTCAACCAGGCCGGCCGCATCATCAAAGACTGTCGTCACTGGAGTAATGGGGAACAGTGGACCATCCTGAATGGGAGGTAGAGCGTCCATGTAGGTTGTCGGATACAGAAGATCGACACTGACGCACGCCAACCCCGGCCGGGCACCATCCACGTTCGACGCCCAAACCTCAACAAAAAAGTCCTCGCCCGCACCTACTAACGCTGTCGAATCGGGGGCAATGGGACGGGGATTCACCGGATCCGGCGTCGGAGTAGTCAAGATGACGGGCGTAACCTCGACCAGGATTTGCTCACCTGTCGCGTTGGCCAACACAAAGCCGCAAATCGCAAACGTCGCGATAATGCACTTCGAGCTATCGATATACCAGTGGTTCTTTCTATGCAGCATCATGATCCCTCCACAACGATCAACCGTCGAGTCTATCTCCAATCAAGTCCTGCGGACACACTTCTCAAACCGCCGTGCAACCCTCCGTTAGCGGCGACTGCTCGTCCGCTCGCCGCGCTTCTCTCCGTCAACCGGCGCCATCTCGAAGTGCAATTCAGCCTTGTCCAGCTCCATGGTCGGAGCGCGGAGTTGTTCCTTGACGCCCACGACCGATATTCCATGGAACGGGCCGGACGAGTTCGTCAGTCTAAGTGTGGTATTGCCTCGGCGCCCACCGGTCATCTTGATTACGGCGACCCGACCCCATTGGCCCCCCTGCGGGGTAGCATCAGGGGCAATGCAGCCACCGAGGTTGACCAGGCGCCCCCTGCGCTCGTCCGTTCGCGCGGCCGTCAGGCGGCTGAAACGAACAGCCGGTTGCACATCGAACACCGCCAACATGTCACCATCAAACTCCATATCCGCAAACACGCAGGCGGCTTCACCGCCAGCCCCGCCGCTCACCGAAGCCCACACTTCGACATAGAAAGGCTTCCCGCTCGTCATCTGGGTAACTCGGGCAGGCAATTCATCAGCGGCGTCCAGAAGGCTCGGGGTTTCGGTTACCACCAGCCTGACGTCCACGGACGGCACGCTTGCCGTACCGCGCATTGTTGGACATGGACAGTACTCCGCGAAGCAAGAAAGGAACGCGGCGTAATCGCCGGTGTCGATCCCGCCGTTCCCATTAACGTCCAGGCAGTAGCACGAATCACCTGGATTGACCAATGTCGCAAAACAACTCAGGAAGAACGCGTAGTCACCGGTATCGATTACGCCGTTGATGTTCACGTCGAACGGACAGTCCCCGCACTCGGTGCACTCGAAGCACCATGACTCAAAGCTTACCTGGGACGGGTCGACATTGTTCGGATCGCCAATCAGCGATACTCCCGCGAAGATGTTGCCGGCGTCCGCCAATTCGACGCATGCCGTCCCGGCTTCGACGCAGGTCATCTCGATACGATCGACCATGACCCACTCATCCACGCCCAGAAAATCTGTGGGCGGCGCTCCCTGACACCCCGAAACGTCGTCCACCAAGCCGGCAGGGCCAGCAAACACAGGTTCTACCGGCCTGATGGGGAAGAGCGGACCATCTTCCACGGGAGGGACCGCATCCAGCAGGGAGGTCGTGTAGTGTACGTCTTCCGTTACGCACGCGAGCCCCGGGCGGTCGCCGAGGACATTCGACGCCCAGATCTCTGCATAGAACGGGGTATCCTTGGAAACCTCACCAACGGAGGCTGGCGGTTCCGCGCCGGGATACGGAATATCCGGGTCGGGCGTAGGCACCAGCACAACAACCGCGACAACCCGCACCAAATCTTCGTCGATGCAAATGTCCGGGGTCGAGCAGTTAGTCCCGTCGCCTTGGTAGTCGCCGCCCGAGAAAGTCCACGCGCTCCCGGCTCGAATCAGATGTTGCGGGATAGCGCACGGTCATCTGCGATTACCGCGCTGCGTAACATGATGGGGAATTCCGCGAGCGACAACTCGTGCGACTCGCGCCATGCCTACACCTCAAACCACCACGCCGAGTGTGTCAAGACATCGGTATGATGTCCCCCGATTCGTTGTCCCCCGATTCGGCAGCTCCTCGCCCGGCTCGAACCGCCGCGTGCTCGTCAACGTGTGTTTGACTTCGTCGCCCTCCTTTCGAGTGGAGTGGTCAACATCCCAGCCGCTTGCTGCCGACGGCATGGCATCGCCCTGGAATAACTCCTCCTCGGAGCCTTCGTATTCAAGCTCAATGATGA
>JBARRC010000259.1:0-7132 GCA_049644045.1 Phycisphaerae bacterium | reverse complement strand
GCGAATGCCGGTACAACTGTTGCCACTATCATCGCTTCAGCCACGGGTGATCGAATCACCGACGCGGACGGCGGAGCGTTGGAAGGCGCTGCCATTACAGACATCGACAACACCAACGGCACATGGCAGTACTCGACGGACGGCGGCACCAACTGGACCGACATCGGTGCCGTTGCCGACAACAACGCCCTCTTGCTGCGTGATACGGACGTGGTCCGTTTCCAGCCCGACACCGATTGGAACGGAACCATCGCCAGTGGCGTCACCTTCCGAGCCTGGGATCGGACTTCCGGAACACAGGGCAACTACGTTGACGCCTCGACCAACGGTGGCACCACTGCCTTCAGTACTGTGGCGGAGACCGCTTCTCTAACCGTGAACGCTGTCAACGACGCTCCGGTGTTGGACAACACCGGCGACATGAGCCTGACGGCCATCGATGAAGACAACACGACAAGCGCCGGCAACACGGTGGCAAGCATCATCTCCTCGGCCACGGGCGATCGCATCACCGACGCCGATTCCGGAGCGTTGGAAGGTATTGCCGTCACGGCAATCGACAACACCAACGGTACGTGGCAGTACTCAACGGACGGCGGTGCTAACTGGACCGACATCGGTGCCGTTGCCGACAACAACGCCCTCTTGCTGCGTGATACGGACGTGGTCCGCTTCCAGCCCGACACCGATTGGAATGGAACCATCGCCACCGGCATCACCTTCCGGGCCTGGGATCGGACTACCGGCGCGCAGGGCAACTACGTTGACGCCTCCACCAACGGTGGCACCACTGCCTTCAGCACCGCGATCGAGACTGCATCCCTTGTCGTGAATGCCGTCGCCGAGCCTGAGCCTCCGCCGCCCGAGCCGGAACCTGAACCCGAGCCGGAGCCGGAGCCCGAACCGGAACCTGAACCTGAGCCTGAGCCCGAACCCGAACCCGAACCCGAGCCCGAGCCGGAACCTGAACCGGAGCCAGAACCTGAACCCGAGCCTGAGCCCGAACCCGAGCCGGAGCCCGAACCTGAACCTGAACCCGAGCCTGAGCCGGAACCCGAACCGGGTCCGGGATCACCACCTGAAGAACCTCCGACCGTAGAGCCTCCCGTCGCCGAGGAGCCGTCGGACGCGCCGTTGCATAACAACGCTGGCAGTTCAAACTCCTCCCCGACTCCGACGACTTCGGCGCCAACCGAGGGTGCGAGCAGCGCGATGGATGGCGGTGATGCACCTGCCTCTGATTATGGCGCTGACGCGGGCGTGGACAGCGGTGAGGCTGCCGACAGCAGTGATGCCTCAGATTCCGGAGACAGTGCAGATGCGGGGGACACCGGCGACTCGGCTGACAGCGGTGACGCCGGTAGTGAGGCATCATCCACGACGGGCGAAGCAGATGGGGACTCAGCAGAGGGCGATGGTGGTGTGCGAGGGGCTGGCGGCGCACGTGCCGGCCAGGGAGCGACGGCCGTCGGCTATCACGAGAGGAGCGAGGACCTGGAGTCCGAGGCCAACCAACTGACGTCGCACGTCAGCAGCGTCATGTTCAGCGGGGATTTGCTGAGCGATGAGAGCCAGCCGGAAGAGTTCCGCGAGACGTGGAACACGATTCTCGGCGCCTATGCGGCGAGCGGCGAGGAGTTGTCCGCTTACCTTCAGTCTGCCTTCCGTGCGGTGAGCGAATCTGCAATCATGTATCAGGCAGCCGAGCAGGCGCTGGCGATGTTCGACGATGAATTCGCCCTTGCAGGCGAGGCAGGAATCCCTGTTGGTATCGACTCGTCACAAGCGGAGATGTACGACGCGCGCGACGAGGTGAAGTTAGCCAGCAAGGAACTGGAAACGGCGATTCTCGCTGCGGCGGAGGCGGGCATGGATGACGCTTTCGACAAGGTGCTTGAAGACGTGATCAGCGCGGCCCTGCAGCGTCTCATGGCGGCGAACGAGCGCCTGTTCGTTGAAACGCAAGCGCTTACTGCTGCCACCACCGTCCTGGGCGACGCTCGCACCGGTGGTGAGAAGAACGTCGACGCAGAGAGAATTGCCTCCGCGCAAGATCAGGCGCGGCTTGAGGCCCACGCCGCGGTTGCTGAAATGCGCGAGCGCTGGGATCGTGTGGCTCAGGACGTCTTCTCCGCATTTGTCGAACGGCTGGCCGCTGAGAAGGGTGGTGCCGAAGCGCCTCAGCAGCCCGGTTAGCCGAGGGATCATATACAGAATCAGGCACGAGTCGGCGCAGCGTCACAGGAAACTCGGCGCAGCCTGTACAAATAACGCCAGCGCCCTTGCGCTGACAGCCTGTTGAAAAGGTGGGCTTGGTTCGCCGACTTGTAGCGTCACCCCTCGTGGGTGACGTAGAATGTAGTCTCTCGTCGCCCACAAGGGGCGACGCTACATTTTTCAACAGGGTGCTAAGGGTTCGTCGGATCCTCGATCACCGTGTCTTGCGTCTTGGAGGAGGCAACATCGCGGATTGGGACGAGCGCGAGGCGCAGACCGAGGAACGGATACTCGTTCTTCCTGTAGACGTAGCTGCGGTATGCTGAGCGGCAGTGCACGGCCATATTGAGTATACTGCCGCCGCGCACGATGGGGTTGTCGCCTTCACGTGCGGACATCGGGTCGTCGACAGGTGATTCCAAGTAGAACCCAGGGGTGTACTGATCGGCACAGACCTCGCTCGCGTTCCCGTGCATATCGTATATGCCAAACGCGTTCGGCGTCTTGCGCCCGATTGGTTGCACCCTGTGGTTGCTATTGGACAAGAACCACCCGGCGGAATCGAGAGCTTCCTTATCGTTGCCGGTATGGAACGCCGTAGCCATGCCGGCGCGGCAGGCGTATTCCCACTCCGCTTCAGAGGGCAGACGGAATTCATAACCTTGCGGCGCGCGGCCTTGGAGGGCCGGGAGCAACTCCCGCGAGATCTGCTCAACTGTCACACCCGTGACAGGAAGCACCGGATCGACATCGCGGTCCACGGCGCTGGGAGGCAGTTTTCCTGTCACGGCCTGCCACTGCGCTTCGGTCAGCTCGAACTTGCCAAGGTAGAATGCTTTGCTGTGTGTGACCCGGTGAAGGTGCTCATCCGCCGAGCGAGCCTCTTCCGACGGGGGGCTACCCATCACAAAATCGCCCGGCGGGACCAAGACCATAATGAGGTCGACACCATCGGACAGCGTAACTGCAAGCTCGACGGGCAGACCAATGTCCGCCGCTGCTCCCTCCTGCGCGTCCCGAGCCGCGGCGCTGTCGAAGACCCACCACGAATTGTCCAAAAGCATGCCGCTTTTTGCCAACTCGTCTCGGGTCTCGGTCGCCACGAGTTCGGATTCTCTTGCCTGTGCCCATGCCCGCTTCTCCTGCTCCTGAGCCTCGACCAAGTCCGCGTAAGCCTGCTCAAGATCCGCAAGGGCTTGGACCGCGCGAGCCTCCTCCTCCTGCGCTCTTGTCATGGCAATCTCGGCCAGTTCGCGTTGCTCAGCCTCCGCTTCTTGCGCGTTGACCGCCGCTTTCTTGGCGTCAATCGCCTCCTCCTTGGCGATCACTGCCTCTTCCTTCGCCGTAACCGCTTGTTGCTTCGCGGCGTAGATCCATATCGACGCCACGGTCAGGATCACGACGACGGTGGCAGTCAGCGATATGGCTGCCACACGGAAGAGCTTCAGTCGACGTTTGGCGATGACGCGCCTATGTTGAGCGCGTTCAATCTCGGCCAACAGGTTCTGGTGGGGGACGTGGTCCGGGTCCAAGTTTGACGCGGCCAGGTCCAGGTCGCCCTTCTCGAGCGCGCACCGGGCGTACTGCAACTGCGCTTCCACGAAGCGGGTTCTCGCTTCGCTGTTGTCGTCCCACAATTCGAGGGCTTCCCGAAATCCGAACAGGGCTTCTGCAAAGGCCTCGTAGTCCTGGTGTTCCTCCGCCCGGCGTAGATCCTCGCTCGCCCGCTGACAAAGGTTGATGCTCTCGGCGTGGGCCTGGTAGTCCAGCAGCGCCCGCTTGAAATCGTGAACCGACGCGTGCCGATCAGCCGGGTCTTTCCGCATCGCTGTCATGGCGATGTCAACCAACACGCTGGCACTCTCAGTTGGCTCGATCACATTGTCGCGCGCATTCTGCAGCACATCCAGAACGCGCTTGCCCGCATGGGGTGGTTTCCCGGTGATGATCTGATAGAGAATCGCGCCAAGCAGATAAACGTCGCTGTGAATGCCGACCGGGCCGTCCTCGCCGGTGACCATTTCGGGCGCCATGTACGCGGGTGTCCCACCGGCGGCCTGCGTCCGTGAGAGATCGGCCAGCTCACCGCCGTTGGAGACCGGCGCACCCAGACCCCAGTCCATGAGCTGCACCTCGCCGAACTCCCCGAGCATGACATTGTCGGGCTTGAGATCGCGGTGGATCACACTTCGGGAATGCGCGAAGCTCACAGCGTCGCAAACATCGAGGAGGATATGCAGGTCCTCTGCGAGCGGCTTGTCCCGAATCACGTCGCCCCACGGAGTTCCCCTGACCATTTTCATCGTGTAGAACGGCTGGCCGTCCGAGGTTGTGTCGAGGTCGTGGATGGGGACGATGTTGGGGTGATCAAGCTTGCCCGTGACCAGGGCTTCGGCGATGAACTTCTCTTTCTCCTTGGTGTTCTGGCCGACGCCGGCCTTGATCATCTTGACTGCAATCTTGCGTTCTACGGATTTCTGGACGGCCTGATAGACGACCCCCACACCGCCTTCGCCGAGCACTTCCAGAAGGTCGTAGCCTTTGCCTGACAAGTCGGGTGGTGCATCGCGAGCCGCGGTCATGCGTGGGGTCTGGGCGGGCAGCCTCGTTTCGGCGGGGCTCTTAAGCGTTTGCCCCGGTTCATCAGAATCGAAGTCGTCACCCCAGATGTCCTCAACAGAGTGGGTCTCGTCCGGCGTGTGGGTGGCATTGGGGTCTGCCCCAAGCGCCGGATCAGGCGGAACGCGCGGCTTCCTCGTTGACTCGAGCGGTTCAGGATCCCAGGTCTCGCCGCCGTCCGAAGACTCGTCCTGGTGCGGGTCCCACGTTGCGTCGGGATCCTCTGCCGGACCGACATCCCCGGTGGGAACTGCCGCCCCGGGAGTGTCTGAGCTCCTGGTGGCAGGTTCGGCCGGTCTCTCGTTGTCCAGACTGGGCTCAGCTTGCCCGTTTGTTGCCTGGCCTTCCGTGTTGGACTGATCCGCAGGTGTGCCGGGTACGATGTCCGGTGCAGGTTTGACCGCCGTCAATCCCTCAAACGGATCATCAGCCGGGTCGACATTATTGGGACGTTCGTTCGCCATCGTGGAGCGATACCATGAAGGCCAGGCGTGATTCTGATCAAACCGCGCTGACGCAGCTTCACCACCACGCAGAACCAGCCGATCTGGCCCTTAGACTTCCGCTTCGGTCTTCTATCGTCACCGCTGAGCTGTGGCTGAACGCACAAGCCAGGCCGTACGGCCGTCAGGGGGGCACTGAGCGGATTGTGTCGCCGAGAGACGAGCCATGTCGTATCAGAACATGAGTCCCCCTGAGAGAACAGCAAGCCGTCGCGGGAGCGTCTCCGATAGTTGAAGTGACCGATAAGAACAGTGTGACGTACAGGTGACCCTTGTGTGAGAGCGTTTGGCGCCGAATGATGTCGTGGGTGTCCTGGACTGGAACAGCAAGTATAAGCCGCAAGAGGCAATGACGGTGGATGCACAGGTCAATACGTGCGACAACGTCGCCGCAGTGTCACTGCGTGGTCCATATCTGCAGATATTCAGTTCGACTGACGGCTGCTTCGAGTTTGATCTAGTGACACCACGGACGACCATCGGTCGATCCGACGAATCGGACATCAAGTTCGATGATTCCATGGTTTCACGGAAGCACGCTGTCATTACGCATGAGAACGATAAGTTCTTGGTCAAGGACCTCGGGTCGTATCAGGGCACAAAAGTCAACGGCAGAACGATCCATCGCCATCCCCTTCAACATGGCGACGGCATCCAGATTGCAACGCACGTGTTACAGTTCAAAGCCTACACTGCAGAGACCATCGGGCGGCGAGCCTCGGCAAGAGCCAAGCGGCTGCTGCACGGAGATTTCCACCTGTTGCCATTGAGCATGGAACTTAAGTATCGCCTCCTCGCGTCGGGCTCGGAGAACATCTTCGCCTCCGGCGACACTCTCGTGGTCGGGCGAGGAGGGTTGCTCGTGCCAGCACAGGATGTCGCCGAAGATGCGGTATGCGTCGAACTCAGCCTGACCTGGCCCGACCGCCGTGAGAAGCGGTTACTCGGCGAGATTCTCGGCGTGATTGCCGACGAGGGTATGAACTGGATGTGTGTGAAGATCCACCGCGCGTCGAAGGAGACGCACGCGATATTGACAAAACCTGGTACGCCGGGGGAATGGATTCCGGTTCGAATGTAGCTCGCTTTCCACCAAGGAAAGCGCGTTCAATCGGGTGCGCTTGAACGACCCGATTCTGTGTCGCAAGGTGAATAAGCTTGGCAGGTCCCGCAACGATTGGAGCAGGCAAGGGGCCATAATAACGAGGTGCGAATCATGACGGATCAGAACCCGACTGCTACGGGCGAACGGCAAGCCACCGCGAGCGCGGAGCCCAGATCCCAAATGTCCGGCAGAAACAGCGAATCGCCCATACGCAATCCCTATCTGAAAGTCTTTGGTGCCGATATCGGTGCGTTCGAATTCGAGCTGCGCGAGGGCACCATCACCATCGGCCGGTCTCAGGACGCCGACGTCAGGCTTCCCAACCGGAGCGTGTCACGCGCCCACGCCAGGATCACCCGCAGCGAAGGCCAATTCGCTCTGGAAGACGCCAACTCGACCTCCGGCACCAGTGTCAACGGGGAGCGCATCGAAAGCCACATCCTCAAACACGGCGACACCATCAAGATCGCCACCTACACGCTGCAGTTCTTCACCCACCACGCGCTGTCCGTTGCGGAGGAGGCGGCGGCGCGAGCCAAGTTACTGCTGCGCGGCGAGTACTCTACCGTGCCCTCGAACACACGAGTCAGATTCCGGACACTCGACCTCGGCTCGCCGTCGGTCTTCGAGTCGGGCGAGACCCTGATGATCGGGCAGGGGGGACTTCTAATCCACACGCCAACACCGC
>JBARRC010000258.1:0-3856 GCA_049644045.1 Phycisphaerae bacterium | reverse complement strand
AGCCATGCCGTAACCGTCTCCAGCCTATTCGCCAGCCGCCTCCGTCCGACCACCTTGTCCTTCTCGTCCAAAACGACCACCACGTTGTTGGTTGAATGAAGGTCTATCCCCGCGTACAATACCACTGCCAGTCTCCTTCCCTGACGACCCGGAAGGCGTAAGGTGGGTCGTTTGACCCACCTGTCATTCTGAAGTCCTTGATGGACGTGCCGGGGAAGTGAATTGATCGCGCTGGCCAACGCCGCGTTTTTGCCAAGCTGATCCTCGACCTGAACAGCTCGGTGAGCGAGACCTACGGACGCCGGGAACGTCGTCCATTATGCGCAAAGTGGCCCGCGCTCGCGCGGGTTACTTTGTCGCTTGAATGCTCTTGTTGTGCTCAAATGCTGTATGGTGAGTATATCTTGTTTGGTGGAAGTTCCACACCGTTCTTCTGAACTATGTCGTGCAGTTTTTCGTAAAGAGAGTCATAGTCAGCCTTCGATCTCATGGAAGACCATTCACTCATGAGTTCTTCTTCCGCCTGTTCATCAAGGTACGGCGCAAGGATCCGCATGTGTTGGTTAAAGCTGCCGATCAGCGACAACTGAGTATAGTTACCAGCAACGACAACGACTACGCCCACAACAAGTAGTAATGCTAAGGTGAAATTTAAGACAATATAGGGTTTGGATCTGATTACCCTTCGAATCCGTTCAACTTTCTATTTGACTTGCTCCTTGTCGCTCGTGCCAAATCGCAAGCGGAGTAGTGCGGTGGAAAAACCAAAAAAAGCCACGCTAAGGCCAAGCAAAAGTACAAGTACAAGGAAAGAGTAGTCAACCGTCTCCAGCTGGGCAACTTGAGTATAGATGCGATCTGTGTACTTGGTCCCTAGCAAGGAGAAACAGCCAAGCAGGCATCGAGCAGAGAACACTAGAATCGGTTGCAAAAAATACAGAAAAAGGCACGTGGAGATTATACTGACGATTATGCTCGCTTGATTTCGTTTCAGGAATTCGCGCATGTTGCCTCCTTTGTAAGAGCCCTACGGCCCCGGCATCAGCGGCGGCGCGGAGCGCCGTCAGCTGCATGCTGTTGTTAGCTGCTCTTTCACTTTGTGGCGCTCACGTCAAACTCGTATAATTCCTTTTTCGAGTTGCGCTTCCGAATCCGTGTGATTCGTGTCTCGCGGAACCCAGCCTCTGTGAGCATGTCTGCAAAGAGTCGCTCCACCGGGACGACGACATCGTAGAAGGTTGAGTTGCCGACGACATAGTGAACCGTTCCGCCGCTGGAAATCACCTTTACAACATCTCTAATGTGGAGCCACATGTCTTCGAAGTACTTGGCAACGTAATTGGATAGAAGAACACCACTCTTGTTGTTGGCATGGCTTATTCTCGATAGGATCGTATCAAAGTAGGATGGATAGAAGCCGTCCGATGATCGCTGCCAATCGGCAAGTCTGCTGGTCGCAATCCCCCATGTCCCACCGATGGCGGACCAGTCCATCTCGCCGGCATCCCGGCCCGTTTCTAAGTAACCTAGCCAATACATGTACGGTCGCAATTCCCGAATGTATGACATCCGATTGGGATAGGGCGGTGATGTTATGAGTAGATCGCACTCGCCCTGAACTGTCGCCGACACAGAACGAGAGTCACCAGCAACGACGCGTCCAGTGCCGCTAGGATTGTCAGAAGCGGAGTCAAGAACGTGCTGGCCCTCGACGCGAGCGGAACAGCCGAGATCCGGCTCGGTGTTGAATAACAGTCCTTGCTGCTGGTTCTCCGAAGAGCCGGTAGCAGCCTTGTCTTTGAACGACATCGACTGATGGTTGAACGCGGCATTGGAGAAGTTGATTACAAGACGGCAGAAGACAACAAGAAGGAGATCACGGACAGGCCCTTCCTTGAAGGCGGCTTCTTCCAAGGCGGCCTTGAATTTGCACAGGAAGTCCAGCGGCTCCGGATTCCACCACCGTTGCACGTTGTGCATCGGAGGCGGCCCAGTCGACTTGCTCCCCTCCTGGGTCGCCTGGGAGATCAGTTTAAGTAGTGCCTCGCGAGCGGCGCCGAGGCAGGAGGGGCGATACGTGGCAAGTTTGGCTTTCCCGAGCCAGGTGAGGAAAGGGTTGATCTCCACACCAATACCGTTGTCGCCAGCGTAAGCAGCACACAGGGGGGTGGTTGCGGTACCTGAAAACGGGTCGAGGACTCGGATTCCCCTATCCGAAGCCGCCAAAATCTCGGAGACGAGCTTGACAGAATATGCGGGCGTGAGCCGAAGCCAACCGTGCCTCCCAAAGTCCTGGTTGAGCTTGAAGGTCAGGTCGGCGTTCTGCTGGGCAGAGGTGCGCGTATCAATGGTACTCATGATGGCGTGAGGAGACCCGTGAGGACGGTCTCCACCTCCTTCTTGAGAGCAGGACTATTGCGTTTGAAGAAACCGGCGACGTCGTATCCGACGACATCTTTGCAGAAGCTGTAGATCGACTCGTGGGAGGAAGCGTTACCTGTTAATCCTGTGAGGAGTACCCACCTTTCGTTGCGGTACCGCTGGGCAATGTCCTCGTCTATCTGGAGCGACAGGATCCCCGCGCAAGGAAGAAGCCCCTTGGTATAAGCTGTGGCAGCATTGGCGATATCGGCATTCTGTCGCTTGGAGTCCTTGCTCTTGTACCCTTGCCTGATCTCGAAGACGATGCCTTTGAGAGTCTTGGCAACCGAGGCATCAACATCTATTCGGCGCGCAGCGTCACGCATCCAAGATCGAACGCGACGCCTCCGAGCAGTATCTGCAACGCTCGAAACGGGTATTCGAGCGTCGAGGTGGAGCTTGCGCGTTTTCCCGCCAGTGCGCGGCAGCGTATAGGACCACCTCACGTCCTCGTCGGTGAGCCCGAGGTGGTCCTGCAGGATCCGCCTGAATAGGAACTCGCAGCCTATGCCGATCTGGCGGTAAATACTCGTCATGCCGCCCGCAGCCTTGTGTGCAGCGTACATCAGGGGATTGTCAAGCCCAAGCCAATTGTAGAAGGGGTCCGCTCTATAGATACGCTGGAACTCGTCGAGACGGTACCCTGCCTTTGCGCGGTGACCCAGCTTCGGCTGGTACTCGGCGCAGATGCGGATGTACCCCGTGAGGATGTCCAGGTATTCGCTGTCGTTCGGTTGACTCACACAGTACCTCGCATCATCGTTTCCTTGCGTCTAACAATAATTAGCCTGATCCGCATAACATGCGGAACTTTGGTTTCCCGCCCGTATAGCACGCCTCTGGATCGTCTGCAAGAGGCGCGCTAACAGCCTGTTGAAGAAGTCGCTTCCGGTCGCCCAAGTGGAGCACCACCCCTCGTGGGTGGCGCCATACGGGCATTTTCGTCGCCCACAAGGGGCGACGCGGCGCTATACACCGATTCTCGTCGCCCACAAGGGACGACGCTACATTCTTCAACAGGCTAGTACTCCATGACACGTGGAATGATGGGTGGCATGGCCAAGCGAAGCGCCGCCATGTCATCGCAGCGTCAACATGCCGGCGCCCGACTTCGTCGGGCTTGGGCATGGCACCCTCGACCGGACGGCACCCATGATATGAGGTGTAACGAAGCACTGGGCTCTTTATCTTCTGTAGGTTGCGCTCTTACTCGCGGTTTATCACGGCATTGTATGCGGATCGGCATAGCAACCTCCCTCCCTGGATTACCTCAAAGCCCGTCGATCGGACTTTTAAGAGCGTGTATACGAAATCTCCTTCCGAACCGCGCCCGTGAGGAAGCGGTCCGGTTCGGGTGCTGAAACCGCGCCCGTGAGGAAGCGGTCCGGTTCGGTTCGGGTGCTGAAACCGCTCCCTTACGATCACGGTCCGGTTC
>JBARRC010000257.1:0-3265 GCA_049644045.1 Phycisphaerae bacterium | reverse complement strand
ATCAGGAATCGACCGGGACCTTCTTTTATCCCCCCAACCAGGCCGGTATAATCCATACGATGATGTTCGTCCTAGAGATCACTTCGGCTCTTGTCAAAAGTGTCAAGAGATTGCCCAGAAAGATCTTCGGGTCGCGCAACGACCGCTTGCTGAAAGTGTACCGGCGGCAGATCGGCCCGACCGGCGAATTCGAGGAGGAAATCTGCGGCGACTTCGACGAACGGTTCGCGCAGCGTCTTGCGGAAGAGCGTGCGGAGGAATGGCCGGAAGAAGAGCGCGAAACGCGCCTGCAGAAGATCCGGATCGAGGTCAGCCAGGACCTGCGACAGCGAACCGAAGACCTGCGGGAGCGGACGCGGGAAGTGATGGACCCGCTGCATCAGTGGTGGCAATCGCTCGATCCGGCTGTACGGCTCGAGGAATATTACCGCAACGAATACCGCAAGCAGAATACGAAGCTCATCGAAGCGCTGGATGAGGCGGGCATCATCAATGAAGCCTTCGCGGTGCTGCGCGAGGCCTCCCGCCGGGCTCAAAATCACCGCCATTTCGACTGCCAGCTTATCGGCGGCCGTGTCCTCTTCGAGGGCAAGATCGCCGAGATGAAAACCGGGGAAGGCAAGACCATCGTCTGTCACCTGGCCGCGTTCGTGAACATTCTGTGCGGCCGGAAGTGCCACATCGTCACGGTCAACGACTATCTGGTGAAGCGCGACGCGGACTTTGCAAAGCCGATCTTCGAGCTGGTCGGGATAACCGTCGGTTATATCCAGTCGCTCATCGATCCGGGCGGGCGCGAGGGGATTCGCCATCAAGCGTACAAGTGCGATATCACGTACGGCACCAACAGCGAATTCGGATTCGACTACCTCCGTGACAATATGAAGACGCGACTTGCGGAGCAGGTGCAGGGACCGCTCGATTACGTGATTGTCGACGAGGTGGATTCGATCCTGATCGACGAAGCCCGCACGCCGCTGATCATCTCAGGCCCCACGCACGACGATGTGACGCGTTATCCGCGCGCCGACAAGGTGGCCGCGGAGATCGTCCGGCGCCAGAGCGTGTGGGATCGAAAGGTCACGGCGACCGTCGCCAAGTTCGACGGCGAGACACACAACATCCCCAAGCTGGAGGATGCAATGAACATCCTCGGCTACAAGGAGAAGAAGGCGGGCGGCCCCAAAGTGAACCGACCCGACACCACGGGCGTGGACGCGGGCACTGACACAGACGACGAAACCTCAGATGAGGAAGAAATGGCGACCCTCGGTCCCGATTTCCTGACCGACGATCAGGTCGAAGCGATCCAGATTTACGAGAATGACATTCTGAAGCTTCCGCCGTCCGAGCAGTACCGGCGTTACTTCATTGTCCAAACGGAGCGAAAGCAGGCCGGCATTACCCACGAGGGCGTGACGATCGCGCAGGAGCTGCTGGACATCGGCAGCCTGTACAGCGGCACAAACATGGAGTGGCCGCACCTGATTGAAAACGCCCTGCGATCCCGCAAGGTCTACCACTGCGACAAGGACTACGTGGTTCAGGACGGTCAGATCATCATCGTGGATCCGTTCACCGGGCGCTTGATGCACGGGCGGCAATGGTCGGACGGGCTGCACCAGGCCGTGGAGGCGAAGGAGAGCGTCCGGGTCAAGGAAGAAACGCAAACGCTGGCAACGGTCACGATCCAGAACTTCGTCAAGCTCTACCCACTCCGGGCCGGGATGACGGGCACAGCCCTGACCGAGGCGACCGAGTTCGACAAAATCTACCGGCTCGATGTCGTCGATATCCCCACCAACCGCCCGGTCAACCGGGTCGATCACAACGACAAGATGTACCGGGACATCGAACAGAAATACAACGCCATCGTGGACGAGATCCACGAGGTGCACCGCCGCGGCCGACCCGCCGATCCCTTCCTGCTCGCGGACGTGCTGACAGCACTAAGGCCGATTCTTACGGAGCAGGGCAAGGATACGGGCAAGATCGACGAGGCCCTGCGGCGGTTCAACGCGTCCGAGATGAATGACAAACTAGTGACACGCTTTCTGCTGGAGACCTACGACGAGGCCATGGGCGATCTGGCGCACGGGCGCCCCATCCTGGTGGGCACCACGAGCGTGGAGAACTCGGAGAAGCTGTCCAGGCTGCTGTCGCAGCGGTACGGCATCGAACATGAGGTGCTCAACGCCAAGAACCACGCCCGCGAGGCCGAGATCGTCGCCAAGGCCGGACACTGTTCGATCCCCGCAACGGGCGGTGACAAGACGCCGCGCGGGAATGTCACGATTGCCACGAACATGGCCGGCCGCGGAACCGACATCAAGCTCGGGACCGGGGTGGTCTATCCGGTCTGCAAGGTGCCCGAAACCCTCCCAGAGGGCGCCAACCCAAGCGATCTATACCCTCCCGGTGTGACGAAGTGCTGCATTCACTGCAACGACTATGATCCGGAAACCAACTGTGCACACTGCTTCAAGCCGAAGCTCGATCCGCGGTTCCCCGCCCTGGGTCGCAATGTGTGCTCGATCAACGTGCCGTGCGGGTTGCACATCATCGCGACGGAGCGTCACGAGGCGCGGCGGATCGACAACCAGCTCCGCGGTCGATCCGCCCGGCAGGGCGATCCGGGATCGTCGCGGTTTTCGCTCTCACTTCAGGACGACCTTCTTAAGTTGTTCATGCCGGACTGGATGCTCAAGATGATGGAACGCCTGGGCTTCACCGAGGGAGCCAGCCTGGAGGACAAACGGCTGACCAAGGGAATCGAGCGGGCGCAGCGGAAGGTGGAGGAGCGCAACTTCTCGACACGCAAACACCTGCTCGAATGGGATGAGCCGATGGACTTCCAGCGGAGGGAGTTCTACGCCGCCCGCCAGCGCATCCTGGAGGAGCGCGACCTTCCCCAGTTGATCTTCGAGACGGTGGACAATGCCATCGACACGACGCTCCAGCAGTACCTCAGCGGACACTACGGCCGCACGTGCATCGCCGAATGGTGCCGCACAAGTATCGACCTGACCGTCGACGAGGACAACATCGACACCGAGGACCTCGAGGCGGCGCAGGACTCCATTCGCCGAAAGGCAAAAGACGAAGCGGTGGACCAGATTCACACCTCGATCGGCGAATACATCGACCCCGAAGAGCCGCCGAACAAATGGGACGTCGGCGGCCTGCTCCATTGGGCACAGCGGAAGTACAAGGTCTCCATGACGCAGAACCAGATGCGCAAGATGGAGCCGGATGAGATCGAGGA
>JBARRC010000256.1:0-3901 GCA_049644045.1 Phycisphaerae bacterium | reverse complement strand
CGTTCCAACTCATCAACGACGTAACGATCGAAGGCGGCTACGCCGGCTGCGGAGCACCCGATCCCGACGAACGTGACATCGAGCTATACGAAACAATCCTCAGCGGCGACCTCAACGGCGACGACGAACCCGTTCCATGTACGCAGGACTCCCCGGACTGCGACTCATACGGCTACCGATGTATCGACGGTTTCTGCATCATCTGGCAAAACAACAGCGAAAACAACTACCATGTGGTGAACGGAAGCGGCACCGACGAAACGGCCATCCTCGACGGCTTGACCATCACCGCCGGTAACGATGGCAGGGCGTTCCCGGATGGTGTCGGGGGTGGAGTGTTGAACGTCGGGGGAAGCCCCACGGTGACCAATTGCACTCTCAAGGGCAACTCAGCTACCTACGGTGGTGCAATGTACAACATCAGCGGGAGCGCCCCCGCAGTCGCGTACTGCACGTTGAGCGGGAACGCAGCCGCCGAGGGCGGAGCAATTCATAACTTCACGAATAGCAACCCTACGTTGACCGAGTGCACGTTCACCGGAAACTACGCCTGGGACGACGGCGGCGCGATCTACAGCGACGAGTCAAGCCCGACGCTAACCAACTGCACCTTCATCGGAAACTCCACCGTTGGGAGGGGCGGTGCAATGCATAACTGGGAGACCAGCAACCCGGTCCTAATTAACTGCGCGTTCAACGGGAACTGGGCCGAATGGGGTGGGGGGATGCAAAGCCAGAACGCCAGCAACCCGACGTTGATCGACTGCACGTTTACCCGGAACTCGGCCACGGGTCTTGGCGGCGGGGGCGGAATGCACAACCTGACTGCCAGCAGCCCGACGCTGATCAACTGCACCTTCATGGGGAACTTGGGTGCTGCCCGAGGCGGTGGGATGTACAACCGCGATTACAGCACCCCGACATTGACCAACTGTGTTTTCAGCGGGAACTCGAGTAGCGACTTCGGCGGCGGAATATTCAACTACGTCTTCGCCGGTCCGACGCTCACGAACTGTACATTCAGCGGAAACAGGGCTGACTTCAGCGGCGCCGCGATGTTTAGCGAGAGCAGTGGTAGCTCGACGATTGGAAACTGCATCTTCTGGGGCAACAGCGACAGCGGCGGCAGCGACGAAGCCGCGCAGATCGACGACGACGGAACGGGAACGCTGACCGTTGACTATACCCTGATCCAGGGTTGGACAGGTTCGCTGGGCGGAACAGGCAACATTGGCGGTGACCCTTTGTTCGTGCGGAACCCCGATGACGGCGGTGACGGCTGGGGTGATGATCCGGGGACTCCCGGTGTCGACGAGGGCGCGACCGACGATTACGGCGATCTGCATATCCCACCCGGCTCGCCGTGCATCGACGCGGCGGACAGTACGGCCGTGCCGGCTGATACGGGCGACCTTGACAACGATGGCGATACGGATGAGCCAACGCCCTATGATCTCGACGGCATGCCGCGTTTTGTAGATGACCCTGACACACCGGATACCGGCGTTCCCGGCTCGCCGGTTGTGGATATGGGCGCATACGAGTACTTCCAGGACTGCAACCGCAACGGTCTGCCGGACATATGCGATCTTAACTGCGACGCGCTGTCCGGAACCTGCAACCTGCTCGGCTGCGGTCTGTCGGTCGATGTGGACCCTGTCGATGGTGTTCCTGATGAATGTGCCGAATTCACCGGCGGCTGCGCACCCGACAGTGATTGGAGTTGCTACGACAACTGGGACATCCCCGGTGATGTCTATCCCGACAACACCGTCGACGACACCTACAGCATTACGCTCGATGGACCGGAATACGACGTGTTCCTGGATGTGACGGTCGAGATCGATACTCTCCAGATCCTCAACGGTGCGACGCTAAATGTCACCCAGAGCGGCGTTGGCGATCTGACTGTCGTCGAGGATGGCGGCATCCTGGCCAACGGCACCATATACGTCGGCAATGACCGCGCCATCACTGTCACCTCCGGCCCCGTGACCATCGGCGCCGGAGGCGTGTATCAGGCCGATCCGAGTAGTCCCGGAACGGGATGCGATCCTGGTGTCAGCGTCTGCGCATCGCTATCGACCCAGAGCGTTACGATCGGGCAGGGAAACATTGCCGGCCCCCCGGCCGGGACGATGCTCTTAGACGATGCGATGTCGGTAGCGACGACGGGCGATTTCGTCCTTGACGGAAGGGGCGCTATCTCGTGCGAGGACCTTCCCCCGCGAGGCAGCAGTGACACACCCCCGGTTCTTCGGGGTGGAGGTACTTCGACGCTCCTGGTGGGGGGCAATGTGTCCTTGTTGGGGTCGGTGGACGTTAGCATGGACCCCGACACACAGGTGCTCGTGAGTGGTAACTTCAACAACCAGAGCCAATATCCGGAGTGTTTTGAGTGCAGCGGCGGGTTCTCCCTCAACGGCGAAGACCCACAAATATTCGAGGTCGGCGGCCGTGATCTCGGATCGACATTCGACGGTTTCGGCACGGGCGATGACACCAACTTCTCGATGGGAACGGTTGAGACCACTTCTGATAGTGCAGTCGCATTTGTGAATGACTATCCAAATACTGATGGCGCTGGCCCATGCACGGAAGCGCTCTACGTTCATCAACTGGTGCTCGGCGCGGGATCGCAAGTGACACTCGATGATTGCAGGGTTTACTACGAAGAGCTGGTCGACAACGGCGCGCTGGTTACGCCAGTTGGCTGCGGGGAGCTGGTAGCGCTGTGTGCCTCCGATCCGCCGCTGCCGGAAGTGCCGGTCGTGGTGGAGAAGAACCGCTATATCTCGTTCATCCCGGCTAACACAGGTCAGCAGACGGCGTTGCGCGTAACGCTGACAAGCAGTGCGCTATTCCCGGGTGACGTAGGCATGCAGTGGTGGGTCGGTTCACCAGGACCGGTCTCCGAGGCGGCCGGTAGTACAGGGTCCACACCACCGCCGACGTTCATGGCGGCCGAGCTCCAAAGCACGTGGCACTGCATGGATTGGAGTACGGTGGGTCTCCTCGATGTGTCCGGCTGCGAGGTCCATCCGGGCGCGACGTACGATGTCCAGGCCATCGACTGCACGTGCGATCCATCGAACGCGGCGAACTACTCGGACCCGTTGTCGATCACCGCGAGCCTGTGGGGCGACGTGGTCGGTGACTGTTCTGTGACACCTTGTACGCCGCCGAATGGTGTCGTGAACTTCGACGACATCTCGTCGCTCGTCGACAAGTTCAGGAACCTGGCCGGTGCCCCAAGGAAGGCACGGGCGGACATCGCGGGGGAGCCGCCGGTCGGCATTCCGGACCGGCTTGTCAACTTCGTCGACATCTCCTACGACGTCGATGCGTTCCGGGGCCTGCCGTATCCGTTCGACGGGCCGAGCGACTGTCCGTAACGCCGCATGCTTTGAAGCACAACGGCGCTCCGGGGGGGTGTCCGTAGGCTGGCACTTTGCTCGATGAAAAGAAACATAGGGATGGGGGCGAGAATTGGCGCCCGCCCCCGTCTTCACAACCTGCCCGGTGACAAAACGGTGTTCCGGCAACCTGCTGACCTACTGAGTGCTGAGTTGAGGGAAAGGCCACGTAGCCGGCCACCACGAGTCAGCCGTCAGCACCCGGGTGGACAACCCAGCCAGTGACGGCCCAACTTTGTATCCAAGCAGCAGCGTAATTCGTTCGGTCACAGTTAGGCCGAGGGGCAAGAAAAAAGGCCGCCCAAGAATGAGCGGCCTGGTTGAGTCAAATCGAGGCGGGACTCGGCCAAACCTGAGCTGAGCGACGCCGTCTTAGGAGCCGCTACGGAATAAGTGATGCAAGGGTTGAAGGAAACTCGCTGCGAAAAGCCTGGTTTCCGCCGGAAACTTGGATCATTTATTCCGTAACGGCTCCTTAGCATCAA
>JBARRC010000255.1:0-7172 GCA_049644045.1 Phycisphaerae bacterium | reverse complement strand
TTCAGGAGTCTGTGCTGGCCTACGGCGCCGTCCGTCTGGATGGTGGCCGGGGGAGATCAGCGAGTGGGCTGACCACGCACCTGCTGACGAAGCAAGCCCACATACCGATCCGAGTGCCGGGAGCCTGTCTTCAACTCTTCAACACTACTGCTGCGGTGGGGTCCATTCGTAGGCGCCCATGTCAACGGAATCGCCGTTGACCCGTGGGTTCAGATCCAAATCGTTCGGCAAGACTTCCGTAGTATTGCCATCCAGACTTATGTCAGCAACGTCATCTGGCAATGCTGCATTCTGACCGGTATCGCGGCATGGTGAAGTGGCTTGGATCCGGTAGTCACTCTTGGATGCGTCAACAAACAACGGATCTGAGTTGATGTTAGCGACGCCCGGCCAGCCGCCCTTCACGTCGCTGTGTGTAATGTCCGTCGTCTTGCCAATCGATGAATCGTTGAAGATCTCGTCTGTTTGCGACCTCTTCGCGTTGTTATTCCAAAGGATGCAATTCCTGACCACTATATTGCCCCGCCTGTCGAACAGCGCTCCACCCTTGAGTTTGGTGGCCTCGTTACCTGTGAGCGTGCAGTTGGTGAGCCTGACCTCGCCCTTGAGTGTGAGAATGGCACCGCCTTCTGATGCCTTGTTCCCATAGAATAAACAGTTGACAAACACCGGCGCGCCGTTGTGGTTGAACACAGCACCGCCGCCGAGAGGCGTAGGGTTACTCCCCACCCCTCCATTGGAATAGAACCGGCAGTTCACAAACGTCGGTGAGCCTCCGAAATGGTTGGCCACCGCACCGCCCGCAAACTCTGCGCTATTCTCAGTGAAAACGCAGCGGACCATCTGCGCGCTGCTGTTTTCGAGATAAAGACCGCCGCCGGTCTCTGTCCATCCAGGTGCAGCGCCGTTCTTGATAATGAAGCCTCTGAGCACGGTCGACGAGTCGTTGTTGACGCTCTCTACAGCTCGCGATAGACTCCCTCCGTCGATGTAAGTTTTGTGTACATTGGGATCGCCGGCTGAGGCGCTGCTCTCGGTCCCCGCGAAGCCGCCGTAGACCTTCACTCCGTTTTTGAGCGATATGGTCCCGCGGTAAGTCCCCTCTGCGACCCAGACTTCACCGCTACCGGCTTTCAAAGCAGCGTCGATCCCATCCTGAAGGTCGGGATACGCAGCCGCCCAACTACCGCCACAGTCGCTGCCACACGTGGAATCGGCGTCGACGTATACCGTTCCACCAGCCGCGGAGACAACAAACGCCAAAACACAAACCATGCCAATGCTATTGAAAGAAGTCTTACCCATGACAGAATCCCCTTGAAGACACCTACAACTTGCAGCCGTGTAGGGCGTGCTCTGCACGCCGAGACCTCGTGTTTATGTTACTCATTGAAACCATCACACGTTATTCACACCCTTCAGGCCCGGAAAGCAGATACGGCAGACCACGGAATCCGTCCCCAACGTACGAAATGTCGACGAAGTTGACGAGCCGATCCGGAATGCCCACGGGTGGATCACCTGCGATATCCCCCCGCGATTTCTGCACCGCGTTGGCCAGGTTCCTGAACTTGTCGACGAGCGCCGATATGTCGTCGAAATCGACCTCACCATTCGGCGGAGTGCAGGGTGCCGCTTCTGGGCAGTCCAATACGACGTCGCCCCAGATACTCGTCTTTATGGAAAGTGGTTCGGAGTAGCTCTCCTCGAGCTCGGTCGGCCAGCATTGGTCAATGGCCTGAACCTCGTAAATGGACCAAAAGAAGACCTCGTACGGGGGAACCCCAACCTTCTTGCTCGGGACGACCGCCTGCCCATAAACGTGGACCGTGCCCAGGCTACCCCAATTCATGTAGTACGGCTCATTCTCCTCCTCGTCGCTCTCTTCGTAGAGGCGCGCGGCCCAGAAGTTCGGGGGGCTGTCGCCCGTGGTCGCGGCCTTCTCGGAGACCAGGAATGGCTCACCCACCCACCTTGTCTGCCCAATGCAGCCGACGAACGGCGATGGAAGGTCGGCAAACGTCACCCGCAGCGCGGTCTCTTCGCCGGCGTTGCGCGGTTTGAACGAGAGGTAGCGGTTCCTTGTCCCGTACCCCTGATCGAGAACTGTGCCATCGGCCTGTGGAGGATCGATCGTAGGCCCCGGCGGCCCCAGACACGGGTTCGGGCTGCAATCGGCCCCACCGACATATACTTGCGGGTCATTGCAGGCGAGATACGAAACCCCAGCTTGACAGACCTCGTTGGTACAGCACGCCCCGGTCTCGCACGTCGCAGGACCGCACACGTGCAAACCGGGAATGAAGTGTCCGCCGTCGTCTACGCACTCACAGTCGGAGCGTTCAGTGCAATCCGCCCCGCTACAGCAGGCGAGCTCACCCTGGCACGCGCACTGCAATGTGGGAACTCCCGCCGAACCGGTACCTTCACAGATCAGCCCACCCCAATATGTACCGCCACAATCGGTTGGAAGGGTGTTACGGCACGGTTGACCCTGCTCACAGCAGGCCGCACACTCGTCGGGAATCCCGTTTGTGTCGATGTCGCAGCTTGTCCCATCAGCAATATCGCACTCGTCCGGGATGTCGTTCTCGTTGCAGTCGGGGTCGCACTCGTCCGGGACGCCGTTCTCGTTGCAGTCCGGACATTCGTAGCATAGGGGCGGAACCTGGCACTCGTCGGGGATGTCGTCCTCATTGCAGTCTAGCGTTCCGACAAGCAACTCCCAGAAGCACCCATCGGGTATCCCGTTACCGTTGCAATCCGGCATCGAACTCGGCTCTAGGGTGATATCCTGCAAGGTTGGCCAGGGTTCACAATCGACACCCTCGTGACACGCGGCGTTGAGCTGGACGCGAACCTGGACGTATCGGCCGACAACGGCGTCACACGAATGCCAGGGGTTATCGCACTCATCGCACTCAAAGGACTCACCGTTCGGGACGGTCATGTATCTTGCGTGGCCGAGGTCCGTCTCGACGTTGGCGGCGCGAATCTGGGCCATCATCACGCTGTTCTCATGACCGAGAGTGGCGTTCCAGGTAACCGTGCCCCAAACGGTATTCTCGGCCCCGCAGTCGTGGACAGCCGACCACACCCCGGCCGGGGCAACCGTCCACATGAGGCTCAAGCCCGTCATGTCGCTGTAGTTGTACGGGCCGCAGTCGACCCCTGTCGGATGCGTTTCCGCCGTTCCGAGGTCAACGGGAGGAAGGTCGACTGCGTTGGTGGACGGGTCGATGCGGACAACCTCGTGTGTAGCGCGATTGGTTACCCACACGAAGCCGCTCGGATCGACGGCAACCCCGGTGGGTTCGCTCCCGATCCCGACGTCGATCGGTGTCTTCTCAAGATTGCTCTGGTCGATTCGGTGGACTGTGTGGGCGTCGCTACTGACCACCCACACATCATCGTCAGGCGTGACCGCCACGCTGCGAAGTCGAGTCTGCCCGGGTCCGAGATGGACTGGTTGGGCGATGTACGTCGGATAGGCAAGTTCAACCACCGCGTCACTGCCGTGGTCTGTCGTCCATATGTCGTTGTGCAGATCGACCGCGACGCCATAACTGTTTGCAACAGAGAAGCAGTCGCTGGTTCCAGACATGGGGTGGAAACGCAAAATGTAAGCCGGTCCTCCGTAGCCCACGGCGGACCAGACGAATCCATCTCGGTCGACAACGCCGCCGTATCCGCCGACCTGCTGCCCGGAGCACGTGTGGGTCGTGAACGGGAAATCAGGAGAGCCGTCCCGACCGGCGTCCAGCAAAAGACCGGTCCGTCCATCAATCAACCCGAGCGTGTGATTCCCCGTTCCACCCACCCAGACGTTGTTGCGCCGGTTGACCGTGACGTGGCGGACGGTCGTTGCATCAACCAGGCTGTACAAGAGAACGAGCTCGTCAAAGGCTTGGTCTTCGTCCCCGTTCTCGCAGACGCCTCCGGTGTTGGGCCATGGGCGAATGTCGCCGAGTGCCGTCGACGTGTCGAGTTGCCCGGAAACATTCTCGGGCAGGTCACGATCCTTCCAGTCGAATCCGGGCAACCCGTTGCCCAGTTTGACCACGTGCCCCATGTCGACCCAGTCGATGCTAATGTCGTGGCGATTACCTACCCAAACGTTGCCGTCAAAATCGAACGCGGTCCGCGAAGGTCCGACCGTCCCCGTGTTCACCTGACGGCATCCGTCGGGAGCGGTGTAGTACTCGCCCAGTACGTCGCCGACTTGGACGCCCGAGCGCCCTGTCATGGGGTCCTGCGTGTCTGTGGCAATGCGAACAACCGTGTTGCGCTGGGTGCAGGCTACCCAAAGGTACGGTAAAATCGTGTCACCGGCGTCGATCCGCAACTCGTCTGTGACCACAAGGGTGTTGTGCAGGAATCCCCCACCAAAGTCACTCCCGGTCGTCCATGTACGGCCTTGACCGAATGCCAGCGCCGTAAAGAAAAGGAACAGAACAGAAGTGCAAAAGCGTGCAGTCGTAGGTGCAAACATCGAGTTTCCTCCATTCAAAGGACTGACTGCATACGTCTTGTCTTACGCCTTTCGTCGCCGCGCGACGACGAGGGCGCCCGCGCCCAAGAGCAACAACGTCACCGGTTCGGGAACTGGTCGAAAGAGCATCCCCGTAATGTTCACGCCGTTACTGTTCCCGTCGATAACCGCTAAGTCGATAGGAACATCCGACGTAAACCCAACGAACCGGGATTCAAACACTGACTCAGCGAGCCGTTCGCCCTGAGCCCCGTAGATTGAAAAGACCGCCCCGCCCGTCGTGATGGCGACAGCGTAGACTAGCGGGTCGAACTGCGCCTCGATCCAGTTTCGGGTTCCCGACTCGGAAATGGCGAACAGGGTGCCGCCCCCCTCGCTATGCCCGATCAACCGGAGTTCCGGTTCGTGCGAAGAAAAGGTAACCCCAAAGTCCGTGTAGTTAAACTCCGGCGTTATCTGGATCGGAGCATCCAGCGGGGACGGCGATCCATCTGGGCTGAGGCTGAAGTCTATTTCGACCAATGACCCGGCGGCGGCGCGAAACTCGTCGAGGTCCGTAAACGTCGTCACCGGCCCCGCCCGTGCCGCCGCTACCAAAGACATCGCCACAACCGTGCTCAACATGATCCGTGTGAAACGCATGACGTTTGCTCCTATGTGCGCGAATCGATGAACGCAACAGTCCTATATCGAAATATACCCCACCGCATCGGGCGAGTCAAGAGCCCGGCAGTTGTTGCCCTCGATCCAGTCGCGGTCCTTCCATTGGTGTGAGACCAGTCCGCTGCCGTACTTGACCACGTGCCCCATGTCGACCCAGTCGATAGTAATGTTGTGACGGTTCCCCACCCACCCACTGCCGTCAAAATCAACGGTAGTGCGCGAGGGGCCAAACGGGTAATCCGACGCACGGCAGTTCTCGGGCGCACTCCAGTACTCGCCGAGTACGTCCCCGGGTTCCACGCCTTCTCGTCCGGTGATAGGATCGTAAGTCGATGTGGCAATCCTGACGACCGTGTGCCGTTCGGTGCAGGCGACCCAAAGGTAGGGGAGCGTTTCCGGCGCGGTTCTGATCGCCAGCGCACCGTCACTTTCATCGCTGACGCCTTCCGCGTTGTGAAGGAAGTTACCAATGTTGAAATCGTCAGTCGTGGTGTAGGTCCTGCCTTGTGCGTACACCGTCGTCGCGGCGAACAGCCCAACAATGAATGCGATCGCACTGAGCGTCTTGGTGCAAACATACATATCAAAGCTCCTTCAGATGTCGTGCCGGATATGCGGTTGACCAATGCCTGCGCCGTGCGGGCGTTGCATTCTGCAAGCCGACAGAACGGGATGACCTGCGACGGCGCAGGAGCGCCACCGCGCCCGCGCCTACCAACAAGAATGTCCCCGGTTCGGGCACCGGGGCAAAAAAGAACGATTGCCAGGCATCGCCAGAGGAACCGCGATCCCCAGTCGCTGTGACGATCGGAACGTCCGACACAATTCCGAGAAAATGCCCGCCCCCGCTTCCGCCGCCGCTGACGCTCGCAATGAGCTGCCCATCTCCGTCGAAACCCGATAACGTAGTACCGCCCGGAAAGATAATCCCGACTGCGCACGCGGGCGTCACGAAGTCGGCGATGATCCAGTTGCGGAGTCCGGTATCCGTGAGGGTGGTTAGATAGAAGTCCCCCCCCCCAAGCATGTTGATTTGCAGCGTCGGAAGGGGCGACGAAAAGGTCACTCCTTGGTCGGTGTAGTTGAATTCCAGCGTGATCGGGGTAAACCGCACGCTCGGGGTTCCGTCCGGGAGGGTCTCGAAGTCGATCTCCTGGACGTCCCCCGCGGCTTCAAGGAAGGCATCGAGGTCCGTGAACGTCACCACATCAGCGCTGGCGTTACCCGCCAATGAAACCCCCACAACCGTGCTCAAAACAATCCGTGTGAAACGCATGACGTTTGCTCCTATTGTGCGCGAAACGATGAAGCCAGAGGTCCTATAGCAAAGTATACCCCGTCCCAGCGGACGAATCAAGAACCCGGGACTTGTTGTCCTTGATCCAAGTGCGGTTCTTCCATCGGTGTGAGACAAGACCGCTCCCGAGTTTGACCACGTGCCCCATGTAGACCCAGTCGATGCTAATGTCGTGGCGATTGCCCACCCAGACGCTGCCGTCGAAATCAACGGTTGTGCGCGAGGGCCCGTCGGGGTAATCCGTGGAGCGGCAATCTTCGGGCGCGCTCCAGTACTCCCCGAGTACGTCGCCGGGCTGGACACCTTCTCGTGCAGTGATAGGATCGTAAGTCGACGTGGCGATCCTGACGACCGTGTGCCGTTCGGTGCATGCCACCCAAAGGTAGGGGAGCGTTTCCGGCGCAGTTCTGAACGCCAGCGCACCGTCACTTTCGTCGCTGACGCCTTCCGCGTTGTGAAGGAAGTTGTCAGTGTTGTTGAAATCATCGGTGGTGGTGTAGGTTCTGCTCTGCCCGTACACCGTCGTCCCGCCGAACAGCCCAACAATGAACGCTGTCGCGCTGAGCGTCTTCGTGGAAACATACATATCATGACTCGAATGGCACTGCCGTTGGCAACTTCCGTCTTGGCAGGCACTTACGTTTTTTGGAGCGCCGCGCGTAGCTCGTCCCGTGGGTCGTGCATGTATGGGTAGCGATCTCGGCAGCGTTTGATGACGCG
>JBARRC010000254.1:0-7782 GCA_049644045.1 Phycisphaerae bacterium | reverse complement strand
TGCCAAACACGTGTCATACTTACTCTGTAAAGAAAAGTGCTCCCGCGGTGGCGTTAACACCCGGGAGCGTGGCCAACACCTACACAGGAGGTATCGGCAATGCAATTCTACGGAAAAGCAGAGACGGCGGCAAACCGAATCATCGAGCTATTCAGGACGCCCGACAAACTGCCCCAAGCATTGGCGCCGATCTTCATTCGGCGCGCAGATAACGTACCCTGCCGCGCGTGGTCGTGGTCGAATCAGATATTGACGGCGCTTTCGGGTACGGACGACGCCCGCGGGTTTCGGCAGTGGGAGCAAGTCGGCCGGCACGTCAAGAAGGGCGCCCGTGCATTCCACATCCTGGCGCCTTGCCACATCAAGCGCAAGACGACCGATGATGACGGGAGCGAAACAGACAAGGTAGTTCTTGTAGGCTTTCGCTCCGTCCCGGTGTTTCGCTATGAGGATACGGACGGCGCCGAACTACCCGACCGTACAGCCGATGGACAATTCGCCGACGCGCTACCGCTTGTCGACGTTGCCCGCGCGTGGGCACTGAATGTCGGCACGTACAACGGCGCCAACGCCCGTCACTACGGTTACTACCGGCACGGTCAGTCGATCGCGCTGGGTGTCGAGAATCTTGCAACGTGGGCGCATGAACTGGTACACGCAGCCGACGATCGGTGCGGTACGATCGTGAAGCAGAACGGACAAATCCCATCGAATGAAATCGTGGCAGAGCTGGGCGGCGCTGTGGTCCTGCACATCATCGGCAAGCCTACCGACGCGGACCTGGGCGGTTGCTGGGACTACGTACAGCGCTACGAAGGTAAACACCCGATCACCGCGTGTCAGCGGCTGCTCAAGCGCACTTGCGCTGCTGTCGCTCTGATTCTCGATACGGCCGACGAGCTGCAAGCGCAGCCGTCTGCCTGTGCGTGTCTACACGCAGACAGGGCAGAAAGCGAGGCGGCATGATGACAGGTCAATTCTGTCGTTTCGCAAGACAAGACTGCGCATGCCCGACGCCCTGTCGGCATGATGGACGGTGCGAGGCACGGATAGAGACCATCGACGCGGTTCGGTACATCGACTCGCTGCCTATTGACGAGGCCGGCGAATACCAGAGGCACCCGAACTCTGTCATTCGAGCAGCCGCAAGCTGGCGTTGTCAGCCGTGGCGCTTCGGTCCGTGGTCGTCGACGCTCGTATCGGTTGACCCGGACGCCGAAAAGGGGGGCGCATGATGAGCGTCCAAACCTATCGCAATACCAAGAGCGTCATCCTGACGGACACTGCCGGCCACAAGACGACCTATACGATCATGTTTCTACGGTGCTCGCCCGGTCCGGGCTGGCGCGTTCAAGGCGACGACCTGGATGCGTTCGTACCGTTCGGGGCGGTTGGATTCCCGACACCCGCGAACATCGTATCCAAAGCGTACGAGATACAAACAGTGGCGCCCGCGCTGTGCGTGCAGCCGGGCGCCGTGGTCCAAACCCATAGAGGAGGCTTGAACGATGGGAAGTATAACAGAATCTGCCTGTGCGGGTACGCACGCAGACAGGCACGACACGGTGGTTTTTAGATACACCGCGGAGCAGGCTATCAAGGACGGCGTAGTTGTCCCCGCGTCGCCTGACACACACCCGAACTGGCTGTTTACGCGAGCGGTGTTCGAGGCAATCACCAAGCTCCCGGAACTGAAGGGCGAGCCGGTGTACGGGCTCACGTACCGTCAACGGGTGGTACCGCTGCTGCAAGACGTGGCGATGATTGCGAGCAAGCACGCCGGCGACCACATCTATGCGGGCGACGAGCTGTACGGCAACCTGACGGGCCGCACGCTCTGGTTTGCGATGAACGACCTCGGCGGGATCACAATCATGTTCCCGGAAGACTACTAAAGGGGGTGCGTGATGCTTTCCGAACGATACCGACCGAAGACCTGGGGCGATTTCATCGGCCAGCCGATCATCGACGAGATACGCAGAGCGTGCACCGATCCGTGGCTGTTCGATGGTTGCGGTGAACGTTGGCTGTTCGAGTCGGACGGGATTGCAGGCTGTGGCAAGACATCGGCCGCATACGTGACCGCGTGGGCGCTCGGCTGCGGTGATTTCGCAGTCGAGCGTATCGACAGCCGTGCATGCAGCGTCGCCGAGCTACGCCACCTATCCGAGTCTATGCAAGTCTACGGATGGGGCGGCAACGCCCGCCGATGCTACATCATCGACGAGATTCAGCACTTGAATCGGGATTGCCAGCGGATGCTGCTGGGCATCCTGGAGAATCTTCCGAACCACGTCATCGTCATCGGGACTACGACATCGGTGACGTGGGCGGACGAAGTGGATGGACTGTTCAGTCGATGGCGCCGCTTTCGCTTTCGCAAGCCGAGCGCGCCGACCATTGCCGAGCACCTGGAGCGCGTAGCGCGGCAACAATCCCTGCCGATTCCAGACGGTTTTCGGATGCTTTCCTACGTGCAAGGCAAGTACGTCGAGGTCGGTGGGAACAACATCCGGGCGTGCATCGACCAGCTACCGGATGCGCTACGTCGGTTCAACGGCAAGGCCAAAGCGAGCGCAGCATAGGTGGGCATGCACACACCAGACCGTCAATCACAGGCATGGCGCATCGGCGGTGGGGCTTGCGAGTCTTGGCCGCTGATGCGCCATTGCCTGCTTCCAACATGGGAGGGAACCAAACCATGAAAGCGATCGGATACATACGTTGTTCAACACACGAGCAGGCTGACAGTGGGCTGGGTCTGGACGTGCAGGCGGAGCGCATCCGGGCCTATTGCGCCCTCAAGGGCGTAGAGGTCACAGACCTGATCACCGATGCCGGCGAGTCGGGCGGGAAGCCGCTGGCCACACGTGGCGGCGGTCAACGGTTGCTGGGCGCAATCCGTCAGCGCAAGGCCGATGCCGTTGTGCTGCTCAAGCTCGATCGGGGATTCCGCAACGCGACGGACTGCTTGAGTACGGTCGAGAACTGGGAAAAGGCCGGCGTCGCCCTGCACATCATAGACCTCGGTGGCAATGCCATCGACACGACATCCGCAGCCGGCCGATTCATGCTCGTCGTCCTGGCCGGTGCGGCCGAGATGGAACGGAACCTCACTCGGGAACGCACCCGGTCGGCTATGGCGATCAAAAGGGCAAATGGGCAGCGGATTGGAGCCGTGCCTTATGGGTTCAATCTGGATGATGACGGCATCACGCTGGTTGAGAACGCCGACGAGCAAGGCGTCATCGCGGACATCAAGACGATGCGGTCCGCCGGCAAGAAGCTCAAGCAGATTGCCAACGTGCTGACCGAGCGCGGCGTCCCCACCAAGACTGGCAAGTCATACAGGTGGACACATCAGGCCGTGGCCAGGATTCTCAAACGAATCACCTGTTGAACATTGAGCAGCAAATAGAAAGGCGCCGTCCGCGGAATGGGCAGCCCCTTGTTTCTTTTCAGGACAACGGTGCCGTTAAGCCCTAGCCATCCTTCGTCGCATCAGCACAACCGTCCCTGCCGTCAGCACGAGCAACGTCATCGCCTACGGACACTCGTCAGGCCCGTCGAACGGATACGGCAGGCCCCGGAACGCTTCGACGGCATACGCGATGTCGGTGGACTCGGCGCGCCGGTCCATAATGCCGATGAGCGGCTTCCCAATGGAGGAGCCAAGTGGGGGCAGCGGAGACGCTTCACCCGCCCCCACTTCGACCTTACTCCTATCGCGCACTTCGTCGCTCTACGGGCACGGATCAGCCAGCGGCGGCCCGGGGAACGGATACGGCAGGCCCCGGAACGCGTCGACGTCGTAGGAGATGTCGACGAAGTTGACGAGCTGGTCCGGAATGCCGAGCGGCAGATCACCTGCAATATCCGCCCGTGACTTCTGCGGCGCACCTCCAAGATTCCTGAACTTGTCGACGATCGACGAGATATCGTCGAAGTTCGCGGCACCGTTCGGCGGGCCGCAGCAATCCACGTAGCCGCTCGGCATGATCATGCAGTCGGCCGGATTCGTGTAGTACTCCCCGACCACGTCGCCCCAGACGCTCGTCGCGATCGATAGAGGAGGCGAGTAGTTCTCCTCCACATCGAAATCACACTCGCAGTCAATGGCCTGGATCGCATACACTCCGTCGGGAACGATTCCTTCACCGGACACGTACAACGGTATCTCCGGGAGACCCCAGACTAAGCACTCTGGCGCGCTTTGGAGCTGAGCCGCCAGGAACGCCGGCTGTGGGGATGCACCTGAGTTCCCTGACGACTCCGAAACAGGGCGCAGATCACCGAGCCAGAATTGGCAACCCTCGTAATCCTCAAGAGGCGCCGGCATGTCGACCAGTGTCACGCGCAGTGCCGTATTTCGGTCGTCGTTGGTCGGGATAAAGGAGATGTAGCGGTTCTTCGCTACAGCCAGCACCTCCGGCAGTGGGGGATCAACGGGTGGACCGATACCTTCGCACTCGTCCGGAATGCCGTTCTCATTGCAGTCCGGGTCGCACTCTTCGAGGCCAACCGGCGGAGATAGCGGATCGCAATAGAATGGACCGCCGGGCGCAGGGCTGCTCTCGTCGATTTCGCACTCATCCGGAATGCCATTCGTGTTGCAGTCCGGGCTCGTGCCACCGGATATATCGCATGCGTCGCCCGCACCATTGCTGTTGCAATCCCGAAAGTACGGTGTCTCATCCGCGCCAATATCCACGCGGCAGTGTTGGATGCGGTCCTCACCGTCTACATCTTTCTCCTCAGGCTCCGGATCGAACGCCGGATCGCCGGTATTGATGCACGGAGAGTCGACCACATCTGGGGAACCGTCACCCCGCAAGTGATAGTCGTAGACTTCGTACGGGTCGCCGGCCTGTGCGATGGCTGACGCATCACCGTACGCTGTGATTGTGTCAGCTGTGTTGGCGATGATCATGAACCGGAGTGGTTGTCCGGTATTCGGGTTGACGAGCTTTCCAATCAGTACGCCTGCTGTCCACGATGCAGTATCGTCCGCGAAGGTAGTCTGATTAATATCCGGATCGTAGGTGCTGTCAGCCGACCACATCCCATTCGGTCCACCCACAAACAACGGCTCGGCGTCCATGTTCCCGTCTTCCCAGTTCAGCGTACACGCAGCATCGCTGTAGGCTTCCTCCTGCCCGCCCTGGATGTCACAATATGAAACCGTGAGCACGCAAGGATTGAATGTATCTACAAGCGCGATCTCATGTCCATAAGTGCCCGAGTTGTTCCACAGGATGGAGTTGGCTATCGTCCCAGCGGCGTGCACGCCACCGCCCGAACCGTCCGCGCCGGGGGATTCCCCGTCTCCTCCGGGACCGCTTGCGTTGCCGCTGATCGTGCAACTCTTGATCGTGACTACCGGACAAGAGATGGCGCCACCGCTGCCGCCGTCGCCGCCGTCCGTTCCGCCGTCACCACCTGTGCCGGCGGTATTTCCGTTGATGAGACAATTCCTAATCATCGCGTTTCCATCGCAGAACGCCCCACCGCCATCGCCGCCAGCACCACCAGGGCCCATCCAGTCACCTCCGCCACCATCACCTGCGGCGTTGCCGGCGATGACGGAAGCGCTGATTGCTGCGTTTTCGCCGCACGACAATCCGCCACCGGCGCCACCGTTGCCGCCATAAAAGTCCGCGAAACCAGCGAATCCGTTGCCCGCAGAGTTTCCGGTGATGATACACTCTGTGATCGTTGCGTTTGCACCGCAGGAAATGCCGCCACCGCTGCCGCCGCTACCACCGTCGCCATACCAGCACTCGCCGCCGTTGCCGGCTGTGTTACCGCTAATCCTGCAGCCCAGCAGCGTCAGGCCACCGGGGCTGTCGATTCCGCCGCCACCACCTCCGGCGCCTCCCACCCACTGCCAATCGTCGGTCACTCCTCCATTCCCCGCACTATTGCCGGCAATGTCGCAGGACGCCATCACCAAGCTAGTTGTGGCAGTGGCGTAGACTGCGCCACCGCTCCCACCAGAGCCAGCCAGCACGGCAGCCCGACCTCCATCTCCTGCGCTGTTACCGGTAAGCGTGCCATCGCTGATGGATGGGGAGCCGCCGTCAAAGTAGATTGCCCCGCCGCTACCTCCAGCACCCCCGTACCCCTCCCACATATCGGCGCCACCACTGCCAGCGCTGTTTGCCATCAGCACGCAATCCGTAATTGTCGGGCTGGCACTGCTGCAGTAGATCGCGCCGCCATTGCCACCGTTACCGCCATCTCCCAACCAGCTCCACCCGTCCCCACCACTGCCGGCTCTATTCGCCATGAGAACGCAACGCGTGATAGTAGGACTAGAACCGTCGCAATAGACCCCGCCACCATGGCTGCCGTGGTCGCCGTCCGGCGACGTTTCATTCCCATCCACGCCATCAGCTGCGTGACCATTGGTGATCGTCAAGCCGGAAACAACCGACTCGGTTGTCTCGCCGGACTGAAAAATGAACCCGCGATGAGGATCCGTTCCTGTGCCCTGGCAATCGATGATCGTGGCCGCAACGACGGCCGGGTCCAGCGGATTGGTGCTCCGCATGGTGATTGCCTTGCCACCGAAATCAAGATCGCGATTGCCGTCGCCGGTAAACGTGTGAGGACTGAGGACGATCTCATCGCTCGCCGTCGCGTCGTCGATAGCCGCCTGAATCGTGCAGTAACGTATTCCCGTGTTGAGGTTTTCGACATATTGCTCCAACGACTCGCATTCATCCGGTGTACAGTTCCCATTGCAATCGATGCTTCCGCCGCAATCACCTGTCCACCCCGTGTCAATGCACTCCTGGGAGTTGCAGTCGACATCGCACGCATCAGGGATGCCATTTTCGTTGCAGTCACCCTGGTACTCGTAAGAACCCATGTCGACGATTGGAGGCCCGATCGCGCCGGCGTCGCCCGAATCCGGCGTACAGGAGTCATCGACTAGACGTGGATTCCCGTCTAGGTCAGTCGTGTCGGGCGGGACGGCATCGTTGTCTCCCGCGTCGATGCAGGGCGAGCCGGGGGATAAACAGAGGTTGTCATCTTCGGTGCCCGGGATGTTGTCAGGTCCATCAGCGTCAGCGAACAATGGATCGGCGCCGATGTTTCCTGTGCCGGGCCAACCGCCCTGAACATCGCTGTAGCTGACGGTCACAGCGCCCCCTGCCGATAGGGAAAAAGAACCGCCTGTGTTGTTCCAGAGAATGCAGTTGATGATCGTTGGGTTGCTGCTAACCTTGCTTTGCAGCCCGACTCCCTGGTTTCCGCTGAACGTGCAGTTGGTGACCGTTGGGTGGCTCATGTCGTTCGACATCCCGCCGCCCTGGTTTCCGCTGAACGTGCAGTTGGTGACCGTTGGGTGGCTTTCAAAGCTGTTCTCCATCCCACCGCCGCGTACGGCCGAGTTTCCACTGAACGTGCAGTTGGTGACCGTTGTGTTGGCTAGGCCAGAGTTCTCCATACCACCGCCGCCGTACTCGCCGGTGTTACCCGTAAACGTACATTTGGTGACCGTCGGGTTGCTGTAGCTGTTCCACATCCCCCCCCCGATCTCAGCCCAGTTCCCGCTGAACGTGCAGTCGGTCACCGTCGGGCTGCTGTTGTCGTCGTTGTACATCCCGGCGCCCCACTTGGCTGTGTTCCCGCTGAACACGCAGTTGGTGAGCATCGGGCTGCCACCGTAGTTGTACATCCCGCCGCCGCATCCATCCGGCCAATCTCTTGGGTCATTGCCGATACTGATGGTGAATCCATCAAGAATCGCTGTTTGGTCCGTCCCGGAGCCAG
>JBARRC010000253.1:0-5300 GCA_049644045.1 Phycisphaerae bacterium | reverse complement strand
GGCGCGGGCTGACTCGTCCGATAAGGCGTAGTGGGAGGGGATATGCGCCCCGTGGCGGTTGCCGGCGGTGTTGTCGAAACAATTATGCCGATGAGGACATCAACGCGTATGCCGTCGAAACGAAAGCAGACACAGGAATGCGTCATCGTAGGCTGCGGCGGCCACGGACGCGTGGTCCTCGACATTCTTACAACCGCCGGTGACTGTGAGGTGATCGGCTTCGTCGACTCCAACCCCCGGATGATCGGGCGCCGCGTCGACGGGATCGAGGTCCTGGGTCAGCCCGACGATCTGCCGGGCCTCCGCAGCGAGCTCGGCGTGGAGCGCGCGATCGTCGCAGTCGGCGACAACGGCGCGCGGCGGGGATTGGCCGATCGCCTCGACGCACTGGGCTTCGAGCTGATCAACGCGATTCACCCCTCCGCAAACCTCGCGCGGACGGTCACACTGGGTCGCAACATCGTGATTGCAGCCGGCGTGCTCGTTTGCGCCCATTGCCAGATTGGTGACTCCGTGATCCTCAACACCGGTTGCATCATCGACCACGAGTCGCTCATCGGCACCGCGACGCACATCTGCCCGGGCGCGCGACTGGCCGGTCGTGTGACGGTCGAGTCCGGCGCGTTCGTCGGTATCGGGGCGACGATCATCCAAAGCGTCCGCGTCGGTTACGAGGCCGTCGTCGGCGCAGGCGCCGTGGTAATCTCAGATGTCATACCGATGTCAACGGTCGTCGGCGTCCCCGCGCGGGAAGTCAAAGCGATCCAAAAGGCCGCTGAGATGCAAGCGTGGCTTATCCCCGAATTGACGCAAGCGGCGCCGCGCTTGACCCACCCCCGTGAGGTTGTATGATCAGCGCGCCGTGTTTGTTCGCCATCTGTATCTGCTTGCTTTGATCCTGACGACCGCTGCGACGGCCGGGTGCCTCGGGCCGCGGCGCACTGTCTATCAATCATCGCAGCCCATCGCAATCACCGATCGTTCGGAGCAGGACAGACTCTGGGAAGCCGCCCAGGACACGCTGAGGCGACACCGGTTTCAGCTCGACCGGGTGGATCGCCGCGCGGGTGTCATCACCACATTGCCCGTGTCATCGCAGCATTTCGTCGAGTTCTGGCGGCATGATGTGGACTCGCGGCTGGACTTTTGGGAGGCGACGCTCAACCCGCTCCGCCGGTGGGTCGAAGTCACGGTGATCCGCGGCGGCGACCGTGTGTGGACCGGGCTTACCGTAGCCGTGCACAAGGAGCAGCTCTCCTCGCCCGATCGGCAGTTCAACAGCACCGGCGCGGCCTATCAGTACTTCGGCGACAGCTTGCCCTCGACGGCCGGGCTCGCAAAGGTCACGGCAGAGCACGACGTGTGGCTCGACGCTGGCAAGGACCCGGCCATGGAGGAGTATCTGCTCCGAAAGATTCTGGACCGCGCGGGGATTCAACGACCGACTGGAAAGTCGGTTCCACAAGAAGATTGAGCCATTCAGCGGGCTGCTGGCGTTGGAGGGAGGCGCTTGCATTACCTTGCAATCATCGTCGGCGTTGTTAGTTCAACGGTCCTTTCGGCCCGTGGTCAACCCGGCATCGACGAATCGCCCGACGCCTACGAGATCGTGACTACGACGGCCGCCGCCGTTCTGCCGCCACCACTTCGAGCGTTCTTTGGAGCCCATCTCGAGGCGATTCAGCACAGCGCGACCGCCGGGCTCACATCCACATCAACAACTGACGCGTTACCCGGCGAGGAAGATTGGCACTATGTGATGCTCGATGTCGCTACGACCGACAGCGATTCGGCCACACGCCGCGCGGCGGCACGTGCGTTTCCGCGTGATCGCGGAGGCGCGATGAAGCTGTTTACGCGTCATGGCCGGCGCAACGGAGGATTACTGCCCTGGGTCATCCGGGACCGCTATGACACGTTGGTGGAAGCGTTCCGGAGCGGCCGGGGGGAAGCGATCGTTCGCGAAGCCGGGGTGGTGCTCCATCTCGCAACCGATGCGGCGTTGCCCTTCAACACGACCGTAGACCGTGACGGTGCGGCGAGCGGATGCCTGCGCTGGTCCGCGGCCGGTAGCGCCAGCCGTGCGAGCCTGCGGCATCGCACGGTGCGGCATCGCTATCACGTCGCCTTCGTTGGCCGACTTCGCCATCGGTTTGACTACGAGGTGCGTGTTGCGCCTCAGCGCTACCGTCCGCTCGCCCATCCGATCAAAGCGGTCTTCGATGTGCTGTTGGCGGCGCACGAGGTTCTCGATGCGTTGCTGGTGATCGACACCGAGGCGACGGCTGACCTCGGCATCGTCGATGCCGATACCTTTGTGGCTGGGTCGGATGCCTACTATGACCGGCTTGCGGATCGCGCGGCGTCGATTATGGAATCGCGGCTTGAGGCCGCGGCGCTTTTGGGCGCGAATCTGATCGGGACTGCGTGGGTCGAAGCCGGCAGTCCTCCACCAGGCGAATGGATGGCGGCGACGCCGGCGGTACCGGCGGACACCTCGTCCCCGAACCGGATGAAAGGCCCCTACGTGGGCAGCCGCAACTCCACAGTGTTCCATCGGGCTACGTGCAGCCACGCCAAACGCATAAATCCGGCGAATCGCGTCTACTTCAAGACAGCCCAAGAGGCGTTGGATGCCGGGCGCAAGCCGTGTAAATCGTGCCGCCCGGACCGCGCAAAAAAGGAAGGTGGAAGGTACCGCCGTGGCGAGGAGCACCTTCCACCTTGTGATTTCCTGCCGTACCCTTTCGGCGCTGGCACCCAATCTTTCCGACCGCCGTGGCGAAAGCCGGTCCGCGGTTGTCAAAGCCGTTGCGCCGCCGGGCCGTGCATCACGCTTTCTTCTTCTGGTGTTTCTTTGCGGCCTTTTTCGCGCCCTTCTTCTTGGCAGTCTTCTTCTTAGCGGTCTTCTTCTTGGCTACCTTCTTCTTGGCTGCCTTCTTGGCGACCTTGCGTTTCTTTGCCATGGACATCACCTCCTTTCTGGACTGAATCGTACACGATCATCCGATTCTGTCAAAAAAAATCTCGCGTTCATTGCATGGAACGAACCGTTTCAACAGCGCCTAGCAGAGCCGAGCACGTCGCACCCCAAGCTGCTCAACATATAAATGACATGGGCTGACACCGCTGGTGTTAACAGTCAGGTCTCTGACACTTTTGAGGTGCCGCCAGCGCAAGCCAATGAGGCTTGGACACCAAGAACACACTTTCACCATGCCATTTCGTGTCACTCAACGGCCTTAGTTCAAGGAAAGAACCACCAGGTCCACAACCCGCCATCGGTGGACGCCGGGCGAGAAACGCAAAACAATCCCCGAGGAAAAACGTGTTTATCTGGGTTGACCGGCACTCGGCTGACGTAGGGCCGGCACTACGGATACACCGTGTTTGTCAAACAAGCGCACGGCCCCTGGCACACGCGGTGATCTGGTGAATGACATAGCCAAGTCACTTCTTCGGACATCGCAACTCGTCAACATGAGGACATCGGGGGGTACAGTCTCGTTTTTGCCGTGCGGTGTGATACGCAGGTTCAACACCGCACATCGAGGCCGATTTGGATCATCCAGGACGTGAAAACTTTTTGAGATTTTTTTGATTTTTTTCTTGCAACTGTTGCTTCTTTTACGCTTGTTGAACGAATTTCACGGAATCATCACCACACAGGGCCGCGCGCATGTCACCGCGTTGGAGGCTCGCCATAATCGATGCGAAAGCGGGCTTCTCAACCCGGATGAGACCGACTGGAAAGTGTTTGGCGCCGGGATCACCGGTATCTCCCCGGTATCTCCATGGACGCTGCCGACTGTAGATGCTACTGTGCATTGTGGGATTCGGCGCCGGGGACAAGCCCGGACGCTGCATGGGTGGCATGCTAGCGCTCCGGGCTCTGAATAGGGCCCACGCACGCCAAACACGCACAAGCGTGGATATGGCACCGGGCAACCGTGAATCTGGCATCAGACATGCGACGTAAATCGAAATCGCCGCGTAAAAGCAAGCGTAGGCGTCTCAGTTGGTGGACCTCGCTTAAGGCCGAACAACGACGCCGGACCCTTCGTGTCGGGGGGAAGTCGCTGCTGGCCCTTGCCCTTCTCGTTGCTGGAACGGTGGCAATGGTTCGATTGGAAGCACATGTCAAACGAAAGCTGGTCGAGCGCGTGGACCGTCCGGCGCTGGTATTCGTTGATCTCCCGGAGCAGCTTACCGAACCGGCCCTCGGCGATCTGCGCGAAGCCGTCTCCGATCTGCTTGCGGGCGACTGGACGGATGAGCATCTCTGCCGGGAGATGGCGACGCGCCTCGGCGAGGTCGGCTGGATGGCGGAGGTTGACTTCGTACGCCGAACCGGCGACGGGCAATTCAAGATCAGCGGTCGCTATCGTTTGCCGGTCGCGATGGTCCAAAAGGATGACGAGTTCATACTCGTCGATGGCGAGGGTGTTCGGTTGCCGGGTACTTACTTGTACACGCCGACATGGAAGCTGATCCAGGGGGTTGGTACGCCGGCTCCGAAGCCCGGCGCCAAATGGGATGGCGCGGACATCAAGGCCGGGTTGGCGATCGTCGCCGCGATGGAACACGAGGTGTTTGGGGCTCAAATCACGGCTGTGATTGTCGAAAACGTCGGCGGACGCCGTGACCCCAGGCATAGCCATATTGAGCTGGCGACGGATCGGGCCGGTGGGCGGATCCGCTGGGGCTCGGCGCCGGGGTCTGAACTGGAGGAAAACACGGTCGAGCAGAAGCTGGCGATCCTGCGGGAAAACTACCGCCAGACGGGTCGTGTTGACGCCCATCACCCGGTCATTGACATTTCGATCCGCCCGGACCGGTTCACGGTTCCCGGGTAGGTTCGCAGCCTGGCCGCGGCTGACCCAGCTTCGCAGCGAGCGGCGATTATCGGGTTTGGGGAGACGGAATATTACGTGTGGAGTTCCGAATAGCTGGTAGAATGTAGCCAAGCGAAACGGGTACTGAGATGAACGAAGAGATTGCATCCATCCTCGAACAAGCCCGCCTTTTCGTGCTCCAGCATGCACCGGCTGATGTACTGAAAGAGGCCGTGCCCTTTGCCATTATCTGCCTCTTGGCCGGGATTGGCCTGAGCGTTTTGGGAGCTAAGTTGGCCCGATTTGGCATCGCCTGCGCATTTGTGTTGTTGGGGGGGTATGCCGGCGCTTATTTCGCGCGGGAGACAGCCTATCCTGTCCTCGTTTGCGGCTTGATCGGGGCGCTGATGATCGGCGTGATCGGATACCACACGTTTCGGCTGTGGGTGGGGCTTGTGGCTGCGC
>JBARRC010000252.1:0-3612 GCA_049644045.1 Phycisphaerae bacterium | reverse complement strand
CCCATACACTGTCCTCCGAACGGCGCGACTTGGCTGAAAAGACCGAAAACCGCACGCTCGTCCTCGATAAGCGGACGTTTTTCAATTATAGTGCCACGCTCTGTCAGTCCCATAGCCTTGTGTAAATTAAAGGTATGGGACCGAGAATCGGACCCTCCGTTTTGAAAATCGGACCTGTGCCGATCACGTTGCTATATACTGTCATCACCATGGCATATAGAAGTGAGGCGGGTCGAAAATAGGACCTTGATGTTTTTTGAAAAAAGGACTCAATTAAGTCGTCGTGCCGCCCGATGGCAGTCCCATGACGAATCGCGTATCGGAGCAAGGGGGAGAACCGGATCTTCACGCAATGAGAAGTTTGACTCGAATGGCGCTCTGCGGCCCCTTTGGCGAGGGTTCCGTAACAGACTTAACTCAATCGTTTGGCGCCTCGGTTCTGATATCCTACGGTTCAAGTAAGTAAATGCCGGCGTCCCGCACTCCATGCGGCGCGAAAAAAAAGGGGTTACGAATAATGGCACTGACAGTTACGAACACGAACACGATTCAGTTACTCAACATTCTCAACAGGAACGCGGCGGCGCAGGCGACCACGATGAGACAGTTGACGACCGGCAAGCGGATCAACGCCGGGAAGGACGACCCCGCCGGGATGATCGCGCTCGAGCTGATGAAGTTCGAGTTAAGGGCGGTCGAAACGTCGCTGACCAACAACCAGCGAACCGATTCGATGCTCACCGTAGCCGACCAGGCCATCGGCGAGGTTTCGTCACTGCTCGGGGAGATCGAGACGTTGGTGATGGCCTCGACCAGCGAGGCGAACTTGACCGCGTCGGAAATCGCGGCCAATCAATCGCAAATCGACGATGCGCTCACGGCGATCGACCGGATCGTCAACACCACGAACTTCAACGGTAAAAAACTGCTCGACGGCAGCTTCACCATCCAGACCGCCGGTGCTGCCGGCAACGCCTACATTGACAACCTCCGAGTTTACTCGCGCAGCCAGAGCACGAGCGACACAACCATGACCGTCAACCGCGTGGCGTCAGCCCAACTCGCGACCGCAACATTCGCGAACTTGACCGGCGCCGCAACGTGCGCAACCTCCGGAACAACGCAAGTGGCCATCCAAGGGACCCTCGGGGTAGCCACCCTCACAATTGCCAGTGGGCAAACCCAGGCAGAAGTCGTGACCACGATCAACCTGGCCAAGGACCAGACCGGTGTCTCCGCCATCCAGGTTGCCGGGAGCATCAGCCTCAACTCAACCACCTACGGTACCGACGCGTTCGTCAGCGTCGAGGTGCTTTCCGGAGGAATCATCAATAGCACTTACACGACGGCGACCGGTGACGGTAGCACGGCAAACGACATCCAGAACGTCAGCAAAACGGACGGCGTCGACGCAGATATCACCATTAACGGTCAGAGCAGTTCCGCTGATGGGTTGGACGTGGTCTACAGCGCCAACGGCATCAGCCTCGAGTTCACGCTGGGGACGGACTTCGGAACGGGCAATACCAGCGCCACAACGTCAACATCCTTCACGGTCAAGGCCTCGGGCGGTGCCACCTTCCAGTTGGGCACCACGGCGAGCACGCGCCAGACGATCGGCATCGACTCGCTGGGCACCTACAAACTTGCCGGCGGTAACGGAACCGTACGTCTCTCGGAGCTGAAGTCCGGTGAATCAGCCGACCTCAGGACCGATGCGGCCTCCGCCCTGTCCTCCGTCCGTGACGCGATCGGGGAGGTCGCCAGTGCCCGAGGCCGCATCGGCGGCTTCCAGAAGTTCCAGGTCGGGTCCTCTATTGCCTCGCTGCAGGCGGCCCAGGATGGGCTCACCTCGGCGGCCAGCGTCATCGGCGATACGGACTTCGCGGTCGCAACCGCAAACCTGACGAAGCAGCAGGTGCTGATGCAGTCCAGCATCAGCCTGCTCGCCATCGCAAACCAGCAATCGGCGCAGATTCTGTCGCTGCTGTAGGAATGGCTTTCGAGGCGCTCCAGGAATGCGACAGAGCGGTAGGGGGAACCGCTCGAAAAGGGGTGCAACAGCGGATCGAAGGTGTGACGCCTTCGGTCCGCTGCTTCATAACCTGTGGGACTGACTTTCCAGTCGGTCAGCGATTGCGCTTGGCCGCGATCCGCTTGCGAAGCACGGCAAGTGACAGGCAGTTGGCAATGACCTCCCGGGTCGCCCCACCCCGACGGGCCGTCATCACACCATACCGCATCTCGTCGAGCTGATCTGTGTGATGGGCATCCGTACAGATCAGCAGCGTCGCGCCGACAGCCAGCGCCTGTCTGATGTGCACGTCCTTCAAATCCAGCCGTTGCCAGGCTGCGTTGACTTCGAGCATCGTACGGGTCCGCGCCGCCGCCTCGACCACAGCCGCCATGTCCAGCTCCATCGGCGGGCGCTGATTAAGAAGCCGACCGGTGGGATGGCCGATGACCGACACGTACGGATTCTCCATGGCCGCCAGCGTCCGCTCTGTCGGGCTCAGTTTGTGCGATTGACTCGGCCCCATTGCGGAGTGAATGCTCGCCACGACGAAGTCACATTGCGCCAACAGATCGTCGGGATAATCCAGCGATCCGTCTGCCAAAATGTCGACCTCACAGCCAACCAGAATAGCGACACCTTTGATCTTTCGATCCGCGGCCTTGATGTCACGGATGTGCCGCTCCATCCGCTCGATCGACAGGCCGTTGGCGATCGTGCTGCTCTTCGAATGGTCGCAGATCCCAATATACTCGTATCCGAGGGCTTTGGCGGCTTCGCCCATCTCCTCGATGGTACACCGGCCGTCGCTCGCGATCGTGTGCACGTGCAGGTCGCCGCGGATCTCATCCAGGGCCACCAGGTCGTCAAATCCGGCATCGTCATCGAACTCACCGCGATCCTCGCGCAGCTCGGGCGGGATCCATCGAAGGCCGAGTTTCTTGTAAATACCCTCCTCACGCTTGCCCGCAATCTGCGTTTCGCCCTCATACAGGCCGTATTCATTCAGGCGCCATTTCTTGCGGACCGCGATTTCGCGCAATCGGACGTTGTGCTCCTTGGAACCGGTGAAGTACTGCCAGGCGGCCCCGAACGACCCCGGCGGTACGACACGAAGATCAATCTGGAGTTCGCGATTCTCTTCCAATTCGACGGTGACCGATCCCTTCGTCGCTCCGGCGGCAAGTACACGCTTCACGCCGTCGAACGCTGTGAACTGCTTGACGATCATTCTTCCATCCTTGCCATCGCAAAGGATGTCGATGTCGCCGATCGTCTCCGCCCCGCGCCGTAGCGAGCCGGCGATCTCAACGCGATTGACGCCCTTCAGTTCCCGGACTAGTTCGGCGAACATTTCAGCGATCGGAAGTGCAATACCCAGCGGCGTCCTGCCTCCGCTGCTTTCGAGAAATGCGATCCCTTCCGCGATCTTCTTGACGCTGGTAGGCCCCAGGCCGGGGAGCTTGGCCAGCTTACCCGATTCGATCACCGCCTTGAGGTCGTCAAGGCCCGTCACGCCGAGCTTTTCGTGAGCGAGCGCGACTTTCTTGGGACCCAAACCGGGAATCCCCAAGAGCGCGGGCAGACCCTTGGGCAGC
>JBARRC010000251.1:0-12658 GCA_049644045.1 Phycisphaerae bacterium | reverse complement strand
CGCGTCATCAAACGCTGCCGAGATCGCTACCCATACATGCACGACCCACGGGACGAGCTACGCGCGGCGCTCCAAAAAACGTAAGTGCCTGCCAAGACGGAAGTTGCCAACGGCAGTGCCATTCGGGCCACCATACCTATTTCCTGCTACTCCGTGTTCGGCGCAGCTCTTTCGGCTTTCGTCCTGGCCTGCGCGGAAGTAGCATGCGATGCAGGTGTCTCTTGAGCTTCGCCACGAAACCGTTACTGCCCAGCGGGCGGGTCTCACTCGTCGATGCGGCTTCCCTCTCTTTCGCGCAGGCGGGAGTGGCGACATCAACGCCCGCCATGTCTGGTGGGGGTGGGGTAACTGCTACACGGACCTGATCCAGGACTGCATCTACGATTTCTTCGAGGACCCCGGTTATGGGATCGTCATGTTCTTCCCGTTTTCGCCGCCGGAACCGGGCGGCGATGCGAACTGGGACGGAGCCGTGGACGTGGACGACTATGCCGCGTTCAACGCCTGTTTCGTGGGCCCCTGTGGCGTCGACTGTGACCCACCGGTCGATCCTGAATGCAGCCCGATGGACTTCGACTGTGATTATGACGTGGACCTAGCCGACTTCGCCGAGTTCCAGACGGCCTTCACCGGAGGACTGTAATCGAGACGGGCATGATGTTTCCTTACGGTTGCGTCTCGGTATTCCGGTGCCGTGCCGCTTCGAACCCCGCGGCCAGGTCGCGTTCGCGCATCTGACGCAGGTCTTCCGGCAGTTCGGAACGGCGAATCAGCCACTCAATCGACTTGCCGTTTTCCAGCGGGATGACCATCTTGGCCACGTAAGGATCGGACAGGGACACGCCCTCCGGTGCCGGTCCGGCGATGTGGGACCGACTTTCCAGTCGGTCTTTCTCTACTTCGCGCGCTAGGGTGCCGTCGGTCAGGTTGTAGAACAACACGCCGTCGGGTTCAAGCAGATACCCGAGACCGGTATAGGCTGCGATCTGATCGAGGACCTGCTCGGCCGGTTGCTGGTGCACGTTGACTGAGAAGTTCCGCTGCACGTGAATCGGCAGTAACGCGAGCGCGCCGGGCTCCGAGCGGATAGGCACGTTGACGCGTTCACCTAACGCCTGAAACACCTCGACCAACGGGCGGTAGTTGATGCGCAAAGAGATCGGCTGCTGCAAGCGCCGCCGGATATGCTGCTCCATCGACGTGACCACAATCCGCCGGTCGGACAGGCACCAGGCCCATCCAAGCTGCGCACAGGCTACCGACAGCACTTCGTCACCCGGTCCGGCACCGACGCTTCGGATCGCCTCCGCGAGTATGTCCCGTGCGCCGGGCACCGGCACTAGAGACTGAATACGTGATTGCAGCCATGCCAGTGCCTCGTCATCGGTTCCGGGCTGCATGGTGGAAAGCTGCATCAGCGTATCGAGCTCAGGCCAGGTGGGTGCCCTCCCCAGGCACCGCAGCGCGTCCTTCGGAATAATCTCGACATGATCGTCACGAACGACGAAGGTCATCCCCAACGGCGAGAACAGCTTGGTCAACCCCTGGCGGAGCGGCATATCCGCGATCTGGACTTTGCGCACCAGCGTCTCGGCCCCGTGCGGAACGAGGTCCATCACCTCAGGGGACATAACGATCTTGACCCCGGTCTGATCGGTGACGACTTGGATGGCTTCTCCGAGCCTTTTATTGTCGAGCGTGATCGTGGCCGGCTCATCGAGGGCCTGTTCAACAAGTGCCCGCGTATCGGGCGACCCTCCAGAGACAGCAACGCCCACGCACACACAGGCATGTAACAGCGCCGTCATCATCGTTATCCTACTCCACGGCATTCGTCTTCCCCCCAATCAAACGAACGGTCCACATGGTCCAACCACACTTACAACGGCGGACCGTCCTCGGGCATCAAAGCGATGGGGCTTGCGCCCACTGACCCAAAGGAGATTCCCGTCCCAACGTCGGGCGTCGGATCAACCGGGTCGCGACCGAACAAGACCACTGCTTTGGACGCGCCGCTCACCCCCTGCGACAACCCAACCGTGGACAGACTCGGCCCGAGCACAACCCGGCAAACCTGCTTCTGCGGCGACGTGAACCACATGCCGGTGGTCAACGCAAACGCAATCGCGGCAGCGGCGGCGAGCGGTGCGCCCAATCGGAAGATCAGCCCATACCGCGACGCTCGGGCACGGTGGGACTCAACACTGGCCATCACCGCCGCGGTAAACCGCCCCTCGTCCAGCGGCACGGTTAGGCTACGCCACCGCTGAAGCAGGTGGTCGACCTTCCGCAGCTCTTCGGCGTCATCCTCACTTACAGCCTGTACCCGGATCAAGGCCGCGTGGTGATCCCAGTCCAACTCAACCGGTTGCGCACCCCAACGCTTGACGAGGTGGTCAACCGCACGGAGCTGCTGGGCCTCAGATCGCAGCGATTCCGACGAAGCGGATGCCTCATCCAACCGCCGCCGCTCGCACTCCGGGAGGTCCTCATCCAGGCTGCGACTGGCCAAAAAGGCCGGATCATCAGGGTTGTAGGGCGTTTCGTTCATGGTTTTAAGCTTATGGCGTTTTCTAAGCCAACCCGTCGCTTACGCTCCGGGCTCGGATTAGGTTGCTACCCACCACCGGTTGGAAAGCGGTGCCACATCGGGGCACAGCCATCCATCACAGGTTGGAAACCGGTGCCACATCGTGGCATAGCCATTCTCCTACAAGAACGGCTCGAGCATTTCCCTGAGCTTCTGACGAGCTTGGAAAACATTCCACTTCACCATCTCGACGCTGCATTCGAGAACCTGAGCCACCTCCTTTTGTGGCATGCCCTCGACACTAAACAGAATCAACGCCAGCCGCTGCTTTTCCGGAAGCTGCTCCATCGCCTCGCTGATGGCGGCGTACAGCTCCTCCGGCAGCGGTCCATGTTCATTCTCTAACCCGACCGTCGCTCGTCTTCCAGTGGCCGGGTTGCGAATCTCCGCCGACACGGTCAATGCATCGTCGAGCGACGACGCGAAGCGGCTCGTACGCGACCGCCGGTAGTTGAGCGACAGGTTGGTCACCACCCGCATCAACCAGGGGCCGAACCGCGATGGATCGTCAAGTTGCGACAGGTTCCGGTACGCCCGCACGAAGGCTTCCTGGCTAACGTCGCTGGCATCCTCGATATTGCCAAGAAGCCGGTAAGCTACGGAAACCGCTCGCCGCTGGTACAGCTTCACCAGTCCCGTAAAAGCGTCCGAATCCCCATCCTGAGCCTGACGGACCAGGGCCACCTCAGCCGACTGTGCTGTTTCCCCGTCCGTACGCAAGTCGCTCTCTTCCATGGGTTTAGACACGCCCGGGCCCGAACCGTTAGGCACTTGCCGCTCCTCCATCACTATATGGCGAGGTTCCCGTTACCGGTCATTTTGCATAATCCGGCGCGATGCGTACAGTAATCGGACTGATTAAGTGGTCGTGGCCACCCCCCAGAGCGATCGTTGAGGTTGAGATGCTGGTTTTGACAGACATCGATTCGTGCCGACAGGCTGTCCAGCAGGCGCAGGGGAAGGGGCATACCGTCGGGTTGGTTCCCACGATGGGAGCCTTGCATGAGGGGCACCTGTCGCTGATCCGGACGGCCCGTGGGCGCTGCGATTTCGTGGCGGTCACGATCTTCGTGAACCCGACCCAGTTCGGCCCCAACGATGATTATGAGAAGTATCCCACGTTGTTGGAGGCTGACTTGGCAGAGTGTAAGGCGGTTGGGGTCGATTTGGTTTTCACTCCTACCGTCGAGGCGATGTATCCGCCCGATTCTGAGACAACGGTGCATGTTGGAGGTGTTACGGAGGGCTTGTGCGGGGCGTGCAGGCCAGGCCATTTCGACGGCGTCGCCACCGTCGTCACGAAACTTTTCAACATTTTGCCCGCTGATCTGGCGTTTTTCGGTGAGAAAGACTATCAGCAGTTGGTGATGATTCGCCGGATGGTGTGCGATCTGAATATCCCGATCGAGATCGTCGCCTGCCCGACCGTGCGCGAGCCGGATGGCCTGGCATTGTCCAGCCGGAACGCCTACTTGTCCGAAGATGAGCGAAAGCAGGCTAGCTCCCTGAACCGGGCGTTGTTCGCAGCCGCCGATCGAATCGCCTCCGGTAAGCGCGACACCGCCGAGATTACCAGCAAGATTCGTAAAGAGATTTCGGCGGCCGGACCGGCTGACATCGAATACGTCGACGTTGTAGACGTGGACACGCTCGAAGCTTTGAGCATCATCGACCGGCCAGCGCGGATTTGTTTGGCCGTGCGAATCGGCTCCTGCCGTTTGATTGATAATGTCGGGGCGGGAGTGGAATGGTGAATGGTGAATGCTGAATGGTGAATGGTGAATGCTGAATGGTGAAAGATGCTAAAGAGTCACCTTTTTAATTCGCTATTCATAATTCACTATTCATAATTCGAGGGATTTCTATGCATCCAGAGTTTTTCACGCTGCCCATCCTTGACATCGAAGTCAAGATGTACGGCTTTTGTCTGATGGTCGGTTTCCTCAGCGCGGTGTGGTTGGCCATGCGCCGCGCTCAACGAGTCAAGGCCGACCCGGACATAGTCCTGGATATGTCCTTTCTCGCTCTTCTGTTCGGAGTGGGCGGTGCGCGTGTGTTCTACGTTGTTCACTATTGGCAGTCGCAGTTCGCAAACGTATCCAACCCACTTCTGGCTGTCATTGACATCAGGGGAGGCGGGCTGGAATTTCTCGGCGGGATTGTCGGGGCGCTGATCGCCATCTCGATCTACGCGGTCCGCAAGAAAGTGTCGATGCGGTTGTACCTCGACATCCTCGCACCGAGCGTCATGTGGGGGTTGGCGTTTGGGCGGATCGGCTGCTTTATGAACGGCTGCTGTTTCGGTGGGCCCTGCGTCGTGCCCTCGACCGGAGAACGGCTATACCCCTGGGCAGTCGAGTTCCCGTTCGGAAGCGGAGCCCATTTGCAGCAGTGGGAGGACCGCCAAGTGACCGTGCCGGCAGAGCTGATCACCACGAAGAGAGAGTGGCTCCAACCCTCATTGATCCCGGCCTCGCAGCTCTCGATGTCCGTTGAGCGGCGGGAGCGCCCGCGCCGCCGGTTCGAGGAGCTAGGTAAGGCGTACCGAGAAGCGAAGGCGGAGGGGGTCAACGCCGAGGAGCTAGCTAAGCTCAAGGCGGCTGCGGAGGCGGAATGGAAGAAAGCGAAGGCGCACGAGTCTAAGATCGCCGCGCTGAGATTGGCGGAACAATACCCGTCGCGAATTGAGCCGAACCGACCCACGTCCGTTTCTGAACTCGAGGGCATTGCGGCTGAGTATCAATCGGTTGCGGTTCACCCGACGCAGCTCTACTCGTCCATCCATGCGTTTCTGCTGTCGGGCGTGCTTTCGACGCTGTTTTACCTTCGTAAGCGGCACGGCATGGTGATTGGCGCGCTCTTTGTCCTCTACCCGATACCGCGCGTGCTGTTGGAGTTGATTCGGGTGGACAACCCGCACGATGTCGGCGGGCTCACAGTTTCGCAGTTCATCGGCCTTGGCATGCTGCTAACCGGGATCGCCTACCTCATCATCCTCTACAAACGGATGCCCGAACGATCAGGTGTTCTAAACACTGAAACGTCGAAGAGCCCGAAGGCCCAAAAATCAAAACCTTGATGTTTTGTAACTCTTCAGCCGTCTGCAATGTTGGTGTCGGGTAGCGGTGGGAGTTGTCCGGTAGCCAGGTAGGTTTTGAGGGTGTCGGCGATGGTCTTTGTCGGGTTGAGGCCGCGGAGGCGGAGCGTGTGGTAAACGGTCATCAGAACAGCTTGTGTGACCGCGCCCTGCTCGGAGCGATTTGACTGACTGTTCTTCCGCAGGATCACGGCCGGGCGAATCTGCCGCTCCGCGAAGTTGTTCTCAAACGCCACATTCGCATAATCCAGAAACGTAAAGATGAACTCGGCGTACTTGCGCAAACGCTTCGTCAAACCATTGACCCGCCAACCGGTCTCGTCGGCATGCAGATGGGCCGACTTTCTCGCTTGTTCAGCGACCTGTTCGTACCAGGCCTGCAAGATTTCCGCCAGGCGGCGCCAAGCGTCAATCAGACCGCCCGGGGTCAGCTTCGTTTGCAGATGATAGCCGAGGACATCCACGATCTGATCGATCGTGATGCCCAGGCCGTAATGGAACCAACGGGTCAAAGCAATCACGTGATGCCCGAGCGTAGCTCCGGGCATCGCATCGGGCATAAACGTTTGCATCGGCACGGACAGCCTGGCCTCGAACCCGTCGCTCTCGATTCTCGACGAGCTACGCTTTCTCAGGGCTAATCACCTCGACCTGCTTTCGGAAGATCTTCTCGAGATGGGGACCTTGCACGGTGCCCTCGCACTGGGTCTTTCGGAAAGGGCGGGCTCCCATGCCCAAACGCGAGCGCGTGCATGGTTCCTGCGCCCCACATCCTGGCTCACGCCCCGATGGTGGCGCTGGCGTACAACTTGGGGAACTTCCTGCGCCGGCTGGCGTTGCCGAGGTCTGTGAAGCACTGGTCGCTGACCACGCTGCGGGAGAAGCTGATCAAGATCGGAGCCAAGGTGGTTCGGCACGCCAAGTACGTGACGTTTCAGTTGGCCGAGGTGGCGGTGCCGCGTGAACTGTTCGCAGCGATCCTGGACCGCATCCAGCGCTTCGGTGTGCCGCCGCCGTTGGTGCGGCGTGGCTGACGCTCGTGACCGAGCAAAAAGTTGGTGATTCGAGTGGGGCCAAAGGTTGATGCTACGCCGAAACGGGACGGAATCGTTGTTCCGGGGGCGTCAGGTGCACGATTTCCACGATGGAGCGGGCAAAGGGGCGTGATTCAAAGCGAGGCCGGACGTTTCCGTTTGAACCGCGTAGGCCGTTCCTGTAGAATGACCGCTTGAGTTTCGGCAAATGGGAAATCGGCAAACTGCTTCTCGTGCGGTAGCGGCGACGGGAACGGCTTTGGCGGTCTTGCGGGATAACGCCAGTGCGTCGGGGACGGGTGACGGTGCAGCACGCCTCCCAAACTTGCGTTTTTCGCGGCTGGCCGATACGCTGATCTCGATCGGGGGCGGTAGGTCGAACGTGTGGGGTGGAGCGACGAAACGGCTCTCGGCATTTGGACGAATCAACATGCGTGCCTTCCGTTGGGCTTTGGGTGCGGTCACCACTTTGATCGGCTTGGTCTGTGTCGTGGGAGCGCTGCGAGCCGATCCGATTTCGGATACCTTGACCGCACAGGCACGGTTGAAACAGCTTGGTCAAGCGCTGGCGATTTACTTAAACGATAACGGCGAGCGACTTGACGATCCCGTCCGATTATGGGAAGGGGGCGACGTCGAGGACCCGGAAGTATTCTGGAACCCCGGCGACTCCGATCCGGCTCCGGGTTCGATTGAGACTTCCGTTCCGAACGTGCCCAACAGTGCCAGGATCAGTTTTGAATTCGTCACCGGCGACCTTGGCGGAATTGGCGATCACCCGCTCATTTGGGACAACACTCCGGCCAACAACGGCGGGGGATTCATTAGCTACGTAACCGTTGACGGTGCCATCGAGACCGATCCACCAAATGTATCACCCGTGCCCACGAATGTCGCCGTCACGCAAGCACACTTAAGGCGTCTCTGGTGGGCTTTGACCCTGTACGCATCGGATAATGACGGAATGCTTCCGAATCGTCTTTCCGGTCTTTATTACGGCTGTAGCCCATTATCCGCTCGCAACTTTTGGAATCCGGGCGATGCCGATCCCATGCCGACGGTCATCACGGGCGATTCGCCGAACACGCCATACAGCGCTCGTGTGAGCTTCGACTTCCCGATTGCGGGCTTGATTTGGGACGACATACCCGATGAAGCTGTCGTGCTCGCTGATAACTCGGTCGAGAACAATGGAGGGTTTGGCATCAATGTGATTGATCGTCGCGGTTTTACGAGGTTCGTCGCGGCTGGCACGTTCGGAGATGCGACCGGCGATGGCGACATCGACTTGCACGACTTCGCAAGGTTGCAACAATGCTTCACAGGTTGGCCGGATGCCGCGATCCTCGATAATACTTGCCGCATTCTGGATTGGGACGGAGACGACCGTATCACCGCGTGGGATGACCACGAACACTTCGTCCAAGTTCTGACGGGGCCACAACTGTGACTGGCCTGCCCGTAAGGATCACCCTCCCCCGACGGGCGCCAGTCTGCCACGGATGGATGTTGGTTATTCGTGTTTGGCAACTGGTGTCATCTCCTGGCACTTCCGGCATTCTGAGCCACATACTCCGAGCGATCCGCTAGCCTTGGATACCGATTCCCGACCCGAATAGCGAGGGTGCAAATGCCACCCCGTAGGGTTTCACTATTCGGCCGAGCCCAGAGACGTGCCAGATCGACATGAGTTTCGCCGATTCTGCGCCAATACAGCGGCCTGGTTCTCGCCATCAGCATGGCGTATGGCTGGTTGAAGTTGTTTCTCATCAAGCGGAGCATTGACAAGAGCCATCCAGTTTCGGGGCCGATCCACGGGCCATTTGCAGAGGGTAAACGGCTTGCGACGCCGACGCCGGTGCGTACTTCGTTGCGTTGGCGGGAGGCGCGAACGCCGAGAGCGTTACACCGCTGCCGGACTACGTGCTGCCTCTGTTGTCGAACGGCGCACCCGTCTTCTTCCAGCCTGCCTACGGCATACCGGATGAAAACGACGCGGCGGATTGGGTTCCGTTCAGGGAGTTCTTCGGTCTTCCGGGCGGCGACACGCAGACACTTGCAGACGTCACCCCCGAAGTGGTCGACTTCAGCGCTGTAACCGTTCACTGGGGCGGGTGGACGGTAAGTCTGCTGCCGATACTGGAGCGGATTCCCGTGAGCGAGGTGGACACGACGCATGTCCAGGTTCCACTCTCGGCGGAACTCCTGGAAGAGGACGTTGCCTTGCTGCTGCAGAGGGAGAACAAGATACTGATCCACAGCAACCTCCTTCATCTTGAAGCGTCGTACATCCTGAGCGAGCTCCTTGGAGGGCCGCTCCGCGCACCGCTCACGGCGGACGTGGTCGTGACCGGCGATCGGGTGCTCATTTACGCTGAGTATGACGGTACTGTTGATCTTGACCTTCCCTGGGGCGGGGATGCGGAAGTGATGCGGTATGATCCCACGGGAAGCGAGATTCAGAACGAGATGGTTCCCTTGGGTGGGCGCTACGTCGAAAGCCTGTCACGAGGCGAGTTCGTTTTCCTCCGCGAAGCCACTGAGACTGCGGTTCCGGCGGTGAGCACGTGTGGGCTCGTGGTCATGGCTTTGCTGGTGTTGACGGCCGGCACTGCGGTCTTGCGGGCCGAAAAAAGGTGTCAGGATGATTTTTTCGAGACTACAGGACGCGTTGCGGCGCCTGAGCGGACAACAGCGCCATTTAGATCTGCAAAAGCAATGAAGAAAAAATCATCCTGACACCTATTTTCCTCATGGCCCAACGAACGTCCGTTGAAACCGGGCGAAGTCGGCCAGGTCCACGTCACCGTCGGCATCGTCGTCGGGGCAGGCGCAGCTCGGATCGGCAACTCCCCCCGGCCCGGTCAGGCAGCCTTCGAATAGGGGATAGTCGGCCAGCGTGTCGCACAGCTCGATCTTGAAGGCGTTGTCGCTTTCCGTTCCAGTGACGTAGGCGTTGCCCGAGTCGTCTACGGCTATGCCGTGCGGCCCATCAAGCCTGTTCCCCATGCCGTCGCCGGCCCGGTCGATGATCTCGGTGATGACCCCATCCGGTGTAATCTTGAAGGCGTTGTCGCTACCCCACCCGGTCACGTAGGCGTTGCCCGAGTCGTCTACGGTGATCCCGGACGACCCGTCAAGCGTGTTTCCCATGCCGTCGCCGGTCGAGTTGATGATCTCGGTGATGACCCCATCCGGCGCGATCTTGAAGGCGTTGCGGCTCCAGTATCCAGTGACGTAGGCGTTGCCCGAGTCGTCCACGGCGATACCGCACGGGTAGTCAAGCGTGTTCCCCATGCCGTCGCCGGTCGAGTCGATGATCTCGGTAATGACCCCATCCGGCGTTATCTTGAAGGCGTTGTTGCTGTGAAATCCAGTGACGTAGGCGCTGCCCGAGTCGTCTACGGCGATGCCGCACGGGTAGTCAAGCCAGTTCCCCATGCCGTCGCCGGACGAGTCGATGATCCCAGTGATGACCCCATCCGGCGTGATCTTGAAGGCGTTGTTGCTCCACGCTCCAGTGACGTAGGCGTTGCCCGAGTAGTCTACGGCTATGCCGTCCGCCGAATCAAGCGTGTTCCCCATGCCGTCGCCAGTCGAGTCGATGATCTCGGTGATGACCCCATCCGGCGTGATTTTGAAGGCGTTGTCGCTATCCCGTCCGGTGACGTAGGCGTTGCCCGAGTAGTCTACGGCCATGTCGTGCGCCGAGTCAAGCGTGTTCCCCATGCCGTCGCCCGTCGAGCCGATGATCTCAGTGATGACCCCATCCGGTGTGATCTTGAAGGCGTTGTCGCTATCGATCCCAGTGACGTAGGCGTTGCCCGAGTCGTCTACGGCGATGCCGCCCGGCCCCCCAAGCGTATTTCTGCCGAAGATGATCTCCGTGACCGTCCTGGCAACGCCCGCTGTCGGGAAACCGGCAAGAACCAGAAGAACGAAGAACGTGGAGTGACGTGCTCGCGACATGGGTATTGCCCTCCTTTGTCTTTGATTCTAACGATTGCGCTCGCAGCCGTAAAGCCCACCAGGCCGAAAAAAGGTGTCAGGATGATTTTTTCGAGACTACAAGACGCGTTGCGGCGCCGGAGCGGACAACCGCGCCATTTAATACAACAGCGCTAGGTTCGTGTCAGAGCCGCGCGGCGTAAGCCCGCGGACAGCGTTTTGCCATCCGCGGGGGTCACCGGGCTTGCGCCCGGTGCTCTGACCGGCAGCGCCTCTCCAATCCCCAGTATCATCAGAACCGTGGAGACGCAGGGTGGCACTGTCACATTAAACCTGCAAAAGCAATGAAGAAAAAATCATCCTGACACCTTTTTTCGCGGATAAGCGATTACAATGTCGGCGACAAGGACACGCTGGCCGCATCCGAGCCGGAACGGGAGTGTCGGAGCATGTGGGATATTGTCATCATCGTTGCGTTGACTCTGTGTTGCGTGTTGGCCTTGATCATGACGGCCGTGCGCCTTCCCGGTACGTGGCTGATCGTCATCGGCGCGCTGGGCTACGGCTGGTGGGACCACTGGCAGCGTGTGGGTCTGATCACGGTGGCGGTGCTTGTCGGAATCGCGCTGGTGGGTGAGGCGGTCGAGCTGCTGGCTTCGGTGCTTACGGCGCGAAAGGCGGGCGCGACGCGGCAGGCCGCGTGGGGCGGCCTGGTCGGTGGTGTGTTGGGGATGCTGTTCCTGTCGTTTCTCATACCGATTCCGCTTGTCGGCACGATGGCCGGAGCGCTGATCGGCTGTTTTGGCGGCGCGATGGTGACGGAGTTGGCGGTGCGCAAGAAGCTGGCTCAGGGAACGAAGGTCGGTTTGTTTTCGGCGCTGGGTTTCGTGTTGGGTACTGTCACCAAGATGGCACTTGCCATGATCATGTCGGGCATCCTGATGACCTCCGTGGTGTGGCCTCAACCATCGCGTGGTGCCATGGTCAAGCGCAGCGCCGCCATGAATGAGGCATCGTTCTTGGCAGCGTCCAACATGCCGGCGCCCGTCTCCGACGGGCTTGGGCATGGCACCCGCGCGCTCCTCCCAACGACATTTCATCCTTGCGGTCGCCCCAGCAACTCGTCGAAGATGGGCCTGATACGCCCCGGGCAGGGGGCGGCGCGCCGGTATTGCACCTCCATGCGCTTCACGCTTTCCGCTCCTCTGATCAGGTATGTGGTGGCTATGCGCCGTTCTTTGTCGATGAACCGCTCAACGACCTTGTGTCGCACGGGCGAACCGCTTTTATCTAATGACTTCAGGGTGAAGACCATGGTGAGGGTTTCGTCCGACCATTCCCCCTTGACTTCGGTGGGGCCTGCGGTGGAAACGTTGTCGAACCAGACGCCGTGGTATCTTTTCTCGACGTCATTCCAGGTCAACGTTCCGACCGCGCGGAAGATGGCCGGTTTTATCCCACTCGTGTAGTTCCGTCGGATCGCGCGATGATCGAGGATCCACCGGATGTCTTCCCTACCCTTCACTGTAGCTACGACATCGCCGTGGGCGTTGAAATGGTTCTCGGTGATGCTCCAGACACCGACGAACATCTCCAAGCGGGCCACCTCCGGACTAGCATACTCAATTTCGCTGTCGCCGGGTGGCTTTGTGCGGCGCGGCGCCGAACGCTGAACGGCCGTCACAGGGCCAATCGCGGTTCCGCCGATCACAATCGAAACCAGAAGCGCCGGCCCAATTCGTAAACGAGTGGACATCGGTATAATCCTCCAACTACTATGCACGGGCGTATCCATATCGGGTGTCAGGGGTCTTTTGATGGGTAGGTCGGTGAGGTTATCGGGTGGCATGGGCAAACTTGTTTGCCCGTGCGGCACACCCACAAGACACGGGTAAGCTGGCGCTTATCCATGCCACCCAACCGTACCCATCAATTCAACGCTGACAGAGCACTAGTGCGAGAATCCCTTCTCGCACTCCTATCCCGGGG
>JBARRC010000250.1:0-2209 GCA_049644045.1 Phycisphaerae bacterium | reverse complement strand
CACCCCGCCGACAACGCCGCAGGCGAACAGGACAATTAAGGTCGCTGCCAGTCCGACATACAGCCCCCATCGCCGTCGCAACGTTTCCACAAGCGACCTCGAAATAAAGATGCAGTCGTAAAGAAGTACCATCAGCGGCGCGGTGACCATCACTCCCTTGCTACCCATTCCAAACGTGCAGCAGACAACAGCCGCCACATACCACCAGGTGCCTCGCGGCGAGTCCGCGCCGCGGATCACACAGTAAAGCGTCAACAGGTAGAAAAACCCCATCAACGACTCGCCGCGCTGAATGATGTAGGTAACGCTCTGGGTCTGAAGAGGGTGGACCACCCAGATCAATGCCACGATCAGCGCAATCCATGGTGCCGCGCGCGCGACACTGTTGCGGAACGGCTCACGCAGCAGCGTCCGGCGAACCACACCGAAAAGGGCCAGCCCGGCCAGGAGATGAACAGTCAGATTGAACGCGTGGAACCCCCATGGGTCCGGTCCACGGTCTTCCTGTTGCCCAAACCGGTAATTAACTGCCAGTGAAAGATCGACCACAGGCCGCCGGCCGCCCAGCGTCTTCGAAAGCGGGAAAACCTTGAGAATACGCGGATTATCATCGATATGCTTTACATCATCAAGAACGAACGCACTGGAGAAGCTATTGGCGTACGCCGCCAAACCGGCGAGAATCACCAAAAGCGGCAGCAAACTGCGCCAATCAAACCGCCCGGCATTTTGGCACGTACGTTCCGGCGGCTTTCGCCCTTCCGGCTTGCGATCCCTACCCGGCTTACTCATGCGGCCTTTTCTGGCCGACTTTGCTCGCTTCAATGGATCCTCCGCATCGTATCGCTGGGGCGGTCCCCTTCAACCGGGCGGCCCTCTCCGCTCTCTCAACAGCCTCCAAGTAACCTGGACTTGCGGTGCGTACCAGGCGCTGTAACGCGCCGGGACAAGGTGTGCGACCCCTACCGCACCGCCTCACCATCGCGGTTACACATCATAGCTTCACGTTTGTCAACCACCGCGTTAGCAGCGCTGGCATGTCGCCTTACGCTCGGAAACGTCACCGTTCCACCCGCGCCTTGAACTATATCGCCCCAATCGCACGCGTTCATACCCCGCGAATCACCCTTGGAGGTCGTCTTTTCGGAGAATGTCAGGTAGACTTGTCGGAGCCCCGGGCGGCCGCGAAAACCGGCATCGCAACGTCTTTGCGCATGGCGAAGCATCAGCGATAATACCCACGCCGCACAAGCAGCACAAAAACGCCCTGCGTGGCAAGAGGGGAGATACCGCGGCTGTGGCGGAATCGGCAGACGCGCTAGATTTAGGATCTAGTGGGCAAATGCCCGTGGAGGTTCGAATCCTCTCAGCCGCAATGCCACTCAATGGCACGAAAACGCCGTGTGCGCTATCAGAATCGGCGTTCTTCGCAGGCTTGTGTGATCGGGCTGCCTTGCCCTCAGAATCGGTCAGATTGCACGAAAGCGCACCGCTATGCGTGTTTGAGCGGTGCAGTTGGTCCCGTATCTGGTCTCGCCAGGTAGGCGTATCATCCGTGCCGGTTCGGACGGCCATCTGCTGTGCTGGTTGGTCATACGTCGGTAGCTTACGGACAGCTCCGAACGTGTCGATCATCCGCATATAGGCCGTTCTCAAACGCTGCAAGAATAGGGATGGGAACGGCGGATTGACGTGGGGGGTAAAAATGGGTTAGGTTGATTTTGCTAGCCGGGGCGCAGAACTTTCAGAACTAGGGGACAGTCACCTATATGTCATATCAATGGCACTTTCGATGACCGGAATCCTAGGAGAAATGGGGTGGTCACCTATGTGACATTGCAATGGCACTCTAATTCGCTCCGTTCGCCCAGGACCACGCCGGGAACCTGATCGACGACGGCGTGTTTCAGTACATCTACGACGCCTGGAACCGTCTGCTGAAGGTCCGAGCCAAGCAGGACACGGATGTGACCATCCAGACAGCCGAGTTCGACGGAATCGGGCGCAGGCTCAAAAAAGTCACAAGCAATTCGGGCGATTACGGCGGAGCTGTGGTATACTTATATGACAGCCAGAAGATCATCGAGACCCGGAACGGCTCAGGGAACCTGTATCAGCAGGCCATCCACGGGACGCAGTACATCGAAGAGCTGGTCATGCTGCGGGTAAAGGACAAAGGCGACTTGTACGTCCATCAGGAAGCTAACTG
>JBARRC010000249.1:0-8808 GCA_049644045.1 Phycisphaerae bacterium | reverse complement strand
ATGTAGACGGGACACCGGTGGCATCGTGCTTCCATGACGTCCTCACGACTGATGACGCCATCCAGTCCCCGGGTGGATTCCTTGCCTGCAAGGCGTCTAAGCAGGGCGACGAAGGTGTGCTCACCCTCGCCGACGGCGCCATAGTCGGCGTCCAAGCGCACGAGCCATTCGCGCGGCGCGATCGAAAAACCGCTTCCACCAAGGATGAGTGGGGCGTCCGATGCGCGCCGCAACTCGCACACGATCCAGGCGATATCGTCAAAATAACTCCGTGGTCGGGCGTAGAGGCAATTGTCGAGGTTGCGAATGCTCAAGCCAACCGCATCATAGTGGTTGGTGCGAAGGGCCGTCCGCAGTGCTCTTGCGGGAGCGCGGACGATGCTCAGGTCGATCAGATCGACCTCGAACCCCGCGACACGTGCGGCTGAGGCGACCGAAAGGGCCCCGATCGGGGCGACGGGAAACGGTGATCGCTCTCGATTGGCGGCGACCAGCAGGGTTCTCAAGATTTGTCTCCCACCAGAAGCTGGAATCGGAGCGTCTCCTCGAACAGGGCAACTTCGGCATCGGAGAGACAACCTTCCAGGTATGTGAGCGTGGCGTGGAGTCGGTTGCGGTGACGGGAGAAGACGACAGCCACACCGGGAGGCTGGGCGACCGGCGGCAGGTGCCGCAGCGCCTTGACCGGTGCTCCAAGAAAGTGATCCATGCCGGCACCGACCTCGCCTGTGTAGGAATAGAAGAAAGTCGACAGTTGTCCCTTGGTCGGACCTCGCAAGACACGTGCGTACCAACCCAGCGGAACGTTGCGGAACAACTCCATGAGCGTGTTATAGGATCCCGGGATATCAGCACGCATTTGATCGACCATCTGTTGCTTCAGCGTTTCATACGTGTCCGTCAATAAGCCCGTTTGCTGCGGCTCAACCCGATAGAACTGGAACGTGATGCGGTTGGAGAGGATCGGTCCGCTTGCGCCGCGCTTCCTGCGGTCCTGTGGAATGGGGATGACGTACGCGTCTCCGTTCAGCCCGCGGGTGGCCCGTACGCGGTCGAACGCACGGATCGTCGACGCCAGGTAGAAGAGCCCTCTGTGGAATGAAGCGCCGATGCGGTCGGCATGTGCATCCACTTCCACGGTCTTGGACTCATCAAAGGAGACGAAGCGGTATCGGTTGCACGGACGAATCACACCGATTGATGATCCAACCAGAGAAGCGATTGGAAAGCGCGAGGTCTTCGTGATGAACAGCACGGCTCGTCTCGTGGACAGGAAATTCCTCGGGAAACGCAGGAGATATCGCGGCACGGACTGGCCTGAGTGCGGTTGAATCAGTGCCGGCAAATTCTCGTCGATCCTCCTGCCTGTGCGTTGCCTGTCTGCGTGCGTACACGCACAGGCAGGCACGCAGACAGGGTCGATGTCGGCACAGCCATTCAGGTGGCTGAGCAGGAGTTCCGCGCCCAACGCGTCCATCAGTGCGTGGTGCCACGTGAGGATGATCGACGAGGAGCCGTCCAGGTGGTCAACCAGATCGAACGCGAGATGGGGGCTAGGGGCGGTGCGTGAACGCCGCGCGGACGCGATGCTCGAAAGCGCCTCGCTTAGGGAACCCGGTCGACTGTCAACGTGATCTCTGACGATCGGTCTCGCCTTGCTGCCGTGCGCTACCCATATCGGCGGAAAGAAAGGAAGCCGCGCTGACAGCCGCAGGCTCGAGAGCCAGCCGATCAGAGTGGAACGGCGCAGCGCTGATGCAAAGCGATCCCTGTCCAACGGCTGCAGAACTTGCACGGCCAGGCGGCAGATGTTCCCCTCCAGCCCCATCCGTCGCATCAGATGATCCAGCGCGAGGACAAAGTAGTCGCCACCGCCCAGCGGTATCATGCGCGGAGGTTGCATCCCCGTGTCGGTCATGAATCGTCCGTGCCCCGCATCAAGGCTGATCCTCCGGCGTGAACACTGAGATGCAGCGTGCCAGCGTCTCGACGCATTCCAGGTTCTCACGAGTCAAAGCGCTCTCCGGCAGCGTCACTTTGAATCGCCTTTCGATGAAGAGTACCAGTTCGACCAGCGATACGGAATCCACGCCGAGTACGCTCAGGCGGGATGTCCGGTCAAGTTCGACGTTCTCGTCAAGGATGGCTGACCGCAAGAAGCCACAGAGCTCGTCGCCGATGGTCGCGATGTCCGGAAGCTCTTTCATGAATGCTCAATCAGTCCTCGCACTGAGTCTCGAACAGCGGAACGATCACGAGCACCGCCACCAGGCCGCTTCCGATTCCGAGAAATGCGGTCGCTCCGATGGTGTGAAGCGCCGGGTGCCGGGCGAACAACAGCGCCCCCATACCGCAGAGTGTCGTCGAAGCGGAGATTACGATCGCCCCGCAGGTCCGCTGTACATGGTCGCTATCTTCACCTGCGCGCGCTCGCATCGCCATGGTCATAAAGATACTGTAGTCGACGACCAGTCCAAAGATAAAGACAACCACCGCGCTGTTCATCAGGTTCAGCCGGATCCCAACCCAACCCATCAAACCGAACGTCCACAGCAGACTGGCCAACAGAGGCACCAGCATCGCCGCCAGAAGGCCAACCCGCCTCACGAACACCAACAGTATCAGGAGAATAAAGGCCAACGCCAGCACACCCAGGCGCTTCATCTCGTTATAAATCAGCTCGACCATGTGGCGAACGAGGAACCGACCATTAAACGCGAGTATGCCCGGCACCCGTTCCCGGCACTGATCCAGGATCGCCCCGAATTCGTCAGCCTCCCCGAGTCGTACGCTGGTGAGCAGGAAAACGTCCTCCTCGCCAGTCGACAGGTGGTTGGACAACAGATCCCCGAGCATGCCCTGCTGGTAGTCCTCAAAGGCAATGGCCGGCATGGGGCCTGGCAGGGAACGCAGGAACTCCTCGAACGCCTCCGGGCGCATGCGCTGCTCCGCACAGGCCCGCTCCAGGTCCCGCCGGAGTTTCGCCAGGCGATCGTCATTCCAGAAGTTCGTCCACCGCTGGCGATTGCGTGCTTGGGTCTCCCCGCTGGGCAGCAGACCCGCGATGGTGCTCACGCTCTTGACGTCCCCTCGCCGCCGTGCATCTTCCAGCAACGTCGCGAGCATTTCGTTCTGTCGTAACGCCTCTTCCAGGTTGCGGCCCTGGACTGCGAACGCGGTAGAGCTCATGACATCCCCAAACACACTCACGACCCGGTCCCAGTCGCGACGGGTTTCCGGGGTGACCGAGTTGAGCTTCTGGATGTCACCCTCGAACTGGAGTTTGGGCAAACCAGCGAGCGAGATCAACGTGAGTGCGGCGAGCACCACCAGCGAGCCGCGGGCTTTAGCCCGCGCGGACGTTCGGGGGGCCAAACAGGCTGAGAACAGGTCCGTCAAGCGGAGCACGGGCCTCCGGCTGGTGCGCCTTAAGAACCTGCCCGCGATCACCGGCAGTATGACAATGGAGGAAACGGCTGCTCCGACGATCCCCAACGCTCCAAAGTGACCGAGGTTCCGATATCCCGGCATGATCGAGAAATGAAGTGCGCAAAACGCCGCCAGAGTCGTCGAGGCGCTCAGGCCGATCGGTAGCAACAAACGCCTGAGGGTATCGGCCATCGCTTCACGAGAGGAAGCGTTAGATGGGGTCTGATCGGCGCTGTAGAGAATGTGAATAGCGTAATCGACGGCGATACCAATCAGCATCGAGCCGCAGCCGATCGATATGGCTGAGATGAAGGGATCGAGCCACCGAATGACGCCGGAGGCGAATGTCGCGCCGATAAAGACCGGCAGGAAAGTAAGCAGTACCAGGAGCGGGCGACTGTAGACGAGGAAGGAAAGGACGGCGATGGCTACGATCGACAGCGCAATCGTGAACTTGATATCCCCTTTGATTTGCTGAGCGTTTTCGAGACTGGCGCGGTGCCCGCCGAAATAGGAAATTCGAGTTCTCCCGGACGCGTCCGCAGCTTCGATCGTCCGGACCGCATCATCCACCAACGCGATCAGTTTCTCTGCACGGTAGCTGTCAGTGGAGGGGAATTGCGGGAGTGCGATCAGCAGGATGTGTTTCCCGTCCTGACTGAACAGTCGCCCCTCGCGGACCGTCAGTGGGCCTCCCAGTGCCTGCAGCGCACGCAGCTTGTCGAGAAAGATCCCGTTGATGTCCAGCGGATCTTCATAGAATGATTGAGACATGAAGGGCGCGGGCGACTCCGTCAACGCGCGCCGCCAGTCTTGCAGGGTTTTGTGAATCGTCTCAAAGTCCAGCTCTTGGGTGAGTCGAGCTTCATCGTCCTCGGTAAACAAGGAGGCGCGATGCTCGGTGATCGTCTGCAGAGCGACGTGCAGATCCTGCATCTGCCAGCGGTACATGATCCGGTCAAACAGACCCGAGGACGCGAGCTGCCTGTGTAATTGATCGGCGGACGCGATCAGTTGCTCTTCGGTCGGCTCCCGGCCGTCGCCGGAAGGACCGACCTCAAAATACAGGTAATCCATTGCGTCGAAGCGGTCGGCGAACCGGAAGAACATGGAGACGACAGGATCATCCCTGGGCAGCAGATCTGCGATATTCTCATTCCATTGTAGACCCGTCGCCGATACGAGACACAGCGACACAACCACGACACCGGCAATGAGCAGGGAACGTCCGCGGGCGACAACGCAGTCGGCTGTACGCTCAGTCCACCGCTGCCGACCGGATTGTCCGGGACGATTCACCATGTCTTCTCACACGAAGTTCGTCAAGTCACGGGCGCCGAGGCGCTACCGGGCTGCGCGGACCTGCAGGAGCACGATCTCCATAGTGTAGCGCCACTTGTGGTTTCTTAGCACGATCCGCCCCGGCAGAGGATGTTCGGTGCCGGAATGCTTCATTGGACTGCTGTAGACAGCTTCCCGGACGATTCTCCGGTTGGAAACGCCGATCGAGCGGACGGGCGCAGAGCCGCCCTTTGCGAACCCGTATTCCTCCAGGGAACCGTCGCCGTGTTCGAGGACCAGTCCGGTCTCTGCGTTACGTCGCTCAACCAGATACGTATTGGACGCCGATCCCCATCCGAACAGATGTTGAATGTCTCGAATGATTCCGTTTCTTAAGGGGTTTGCGGGCATCGAGTCCGGTTTCCTGATCACCTCGCCCCGGTTGTCATCGAATCGCAACCGGAACAGCTCCATCCCCATGTCCCCCAAGGCAAGGGCCACCCACGCATCACCCGGCTGAAGGTACAAGTAGCCCGTCATGTCGAGATCCTTGCGGCCCACGCGAAGAAGGATGCGCTGTGTCAGTCTGCACTGATCGGGGTTGCGATTGCGAAGCAGCGCCATATAGGTCGGCAGCGAGCTCTGGTCAGCGAGCTGCTTTCCCGGTCGATACTGGGGCAGCGCGCAGCCGGTCAACAAGGAAGAACCCAGCACGCACGCGAGCGCACAGGTCTGGAACCTCCGAGTGGTGGGGCCGTTGGGTGGGGTTGCGCGTTTCACGTTAGTCCAGCTTGAAGAGGTCCTCGTTCAGTTCGATATTCCACTTCTTGTCAACAAAGGTGATCACGATTTCGTCACCCCGGGGTTCCTGAATGGTTACTTTGTCGATGTGTTTCGACTCGGCATCCACCGTCAGCTCGATGAGGCTAAGAACCTCCTTCATCTGCTCGAACCGAGGAATCAGATCGACGACCACGGCGCCGTCCCGCCGAAGTGTCAGCTCGAAGAGCTCCTTCGAGGATTCGAAGTCTCCCCGCATCCACAGGGAGATCAGCTTCAAAACCTCCTTCATGATTTCCTTCGAACCGAGATCCAGTCTGCGCCAACGATCCCGTTCGTACAGTAACTTGGCAACCTTACCTTCGCTGAAAACCAGAGCCGAACGATAGGGCTCGGCCGTCTCCCAGCGAATCTTGTCCGGTGCTTGAAAGTAGCACGTGCCCTTTGCTGTCAGCGTATCCACAAACGCCGACATATGGCGCTCCTGGACGAACTCGGCTTGAAGGGTCTTGAGCGTGCCCAGCTTTTCGCTTACCTGGACCAGGAAACGCCGCGCTTCCTCCGGCGAAAGCCGCTTACCCGTCTTGGGTGCGGGGCTCTTCACCGCATCGCCCGCATCGGACCGCGCCTCCGGCGGGAGGATCAGTAGCGCCAAGAAGAGTGCAGACTTTGCTCGAAGCATTCGCATAACCTTATCCTTATAGCCGTTCTAGCGACACCAGCGTGGCATGATGCGGAGAACACTCCAGGCAGCCGATCCGGTCTCCGTGTTGCAGTGGCAACTCTTGCGTGAGCGGAGGGAAGCTCGCCGCCGTTTCAACTCCCGTCAGAGGATAGACACGCCCGGCCCGACAGGATACGCCCGCAAGCGCCACGTCGAACCCCAGGCCGACCGGCAGGGACCCGTAGAGCGGCGCGTAAGCGGCGATCTTCGCGCCGCCCAGCCGCGCGCGCTGATAGGCCGGGCCGGTACTTCGATCACCGTTTGCGGAGAGAACCAATGCGCGATGACCACGGATCACATCATCGGAGAGTCGGGCGGCGGCACGCTCGCAAACGATCTTGTCGATGCGTGCGTAGGCACCATCCACTGACTCACCCCCAAGCAAGAGTGTGACAAAGCCGGCCGCAGGAAGATAGGAACACTGATCCACGTGAAACGGGTCGATCCGCTCCGATCCCCCTGCGCCAAGCTTTCCCAGGGCGTAACCCAAGACGCTGCAATACTCGTCCCCGACACCCGCCAGTACGAAGTCCACCGTTCCCTGCTCGAGCCACGCGCACGCGGTCCTCAACACCTCCGTCGTCGTCAGCTCGAAGTTGGTCAGCGTCAGGCAGGGTCCCTCGATCTTCATGAAGATCGAGACGCTGGAAGCCGGCGCGTTGTGCACCGAGTTGGCAAACAGAGTGGGTGACGCACCCTTGTCACCGTCGTCGATAATCGTGTCCTGGTATCGAAAGGTGGTCTCCATCGGGCCGTAAGCTGTGCCGAGCACAACACCGATCCGGCTCGTGTCTTCGAGGCTCACGCCCGAATCCTCCAGTGCGAGGAACGAGGCCAGCAGGGCCATCCGTGTGAACTCGTCGAGACGTCGCAATGCACGCCGTGGTACGAAACGCTCCAGGCCCTCTGCGTTGGCTACATAGACCGGCAGCACCTGCACGCCCGAGCGGGTCGCGACCTCGACGTTGTCAATGCGCGGTTGGGCCGTGCCCTCGAGGCCGGCCCGTAAAGAGCCCACACCACAGCCAAGGGCGCTTGCGGAGCCAACACCAAGTATGGAGGGCTTCATCCCGAATCACCTTTGAAAGACAAGGACGGAGTTGTTCCCTCCAAAAGCAAGGGAATTCGAGATCGCAACATCCCCATCGATGGTTGTATCCGCTTGCGCGGGGTGGACGCCGATCTCGGGGTCCGCCTCTTCAAACCCGACGGTTGCCGGCAGCCGTTGATCCATCAGCGCCCGAACCGCAAAGACAGCCTCCAGACCACCGGCTGCACCAAGTGTGTGCCCGGTGAAGGCCTTCGTGGCGACGATCGGGACATCAGCACCGAGTACGTCTCTAATCACCCGCCCCTCGACGCGATCATTGTCCGGTGTTGCTGTCCCATGAGCGTTGACGAAGCCGACGCGGCTCACGTCAACGTCAGCCTGCCCGAGCGCGGCGCGGATCGCCCGCTTGAGGCCGACACCGTCGGGATGGGGGGCGGTTGGATGATGAGCATCCGCGAAGCTGGCGTAGCCCGCAACACGGGCCAACGCGACGGCCCCTCGCTTGGAGGCGGTTGCCTCGCACTCGAGTACGACGACGCCCGCGCCCTCGCCAAGATTCAGACCCTTGCGATTTCGATCAAAGGGCCGACACGGGTGCTGCGAGGCGATCAACAGATGGATGAACCCCAAGTAAGGGATCCGTGAAAGCTCGTCGCAACCACCGGCGATGGCGATGTCGCAGGCATCCGTCTCAATCCACGTCTTGGCCAGCCCGATCGCGTCGGTCCCGGACGAGCAGGCGTTGGCGACTGTGGCTGTGGGCCCGGACAAGTCGAGCGTCTCCGCAAGAAAGAGCGCGGGGTTGTTGTGGCGGTAGCGATGAATCGGTGCCATCTCGGGCCGACCGCCCATGCGAAACGTGCGGTAGAACGGTTCATCGTTGAGTGTGCAGCCCACGGTGGTTCCCAGGCAGACGCCGACCCGGTGCCGCCGCAGCGCCGCTCGATCGAGCCCGGCGTGCCTGAGCGCCTCCTCCGCGGCGATCAGGGCCAGGAGAGTCGTGCGCGTGGCCTCGTGCGCGGGCACGGTGTGATGAAGTTCCTCCAAAGGTTCGAGGACCTCGAACACCGGGAATACTCGATCCAGATCGACCCGGATGTTCCGCGGCGCGCTGATCCCGCGTCTTCCGGCGTACATGGACTCCACGATCCGGTCCAACGAGGTACCCGCGGCACAGATGCTCCCCATGCCTGTGACAGCGGGCCGTCTGTGTTTCATGGTCCATTCCGGTTGGCGCGGATGTGCTCCGCCAACGCCGCGACCGAAGAGAAGGGTTGGCGCGCGGCCTCCATGTCCTCGATCTCGATCTGATAATGCTTCTTAAGCAGAAGAACGAGCTCAACGGCATCCAGGGAATCGAGGCCGAGGCCCTCTCCGAACAAAGGGTCGTCGTCCTTGAGGTCTTCCGGCTGAACGTCCTCCACTTTCAGCTCCTCGATGATCAATGTCTTGATCTCATGTTCCAGAGACAACGAATCAGCCTCCTGTCGAGCGTATCTCGTGAAGCGTATCTCGTGAAGCGTGAAGCGTGAAGCGTGAAGCG
>JBARRC010000248.1:0-2187 GCA_049644045.1 Phycisphaerae bacterium | reverse complement strand
AGTGCTCGTGGGTCTGGTCGACCAGGGCATATTGGGAGGAGGCCTTGTCGTAATCCCCAAGTTCGTCCAGCAACTGTGCATAGTAGAAACGCCAGTAGCGTGCCGCGTCCGTGTCGGTGTGGCGGGTCACGAGAACTTCCAGGGCCTTACGATAGAGACCCTGTACCTCCGGATGGGAACGCAGCGAAGGGTCGTCGCGGAGCTTGGCCCCCAATTGCGCGGCGAAATCAGCCGCTTGCGGCGCACCGGCAAACGTCGGGTAATCACGTCCCACCTCGATGAGCCGGGTGGCGGCAGCGGCCAGGCGACCACGACGATACTCTGCAACGGCGATGTTGTAGAGCACCTCGGGCACCAGCGACTTTGCACCAGGGCCAGCTTCAGCGAGAAACCGCTCGCCCACCTCGATGGCGCGATCGAGGAGTGAATCCGCATTCCCCGTCGACCCGCTCGCGTCAGACAACAGGCCGGCAATCAATGCACATCGCTCGAACGGATCGAGCTTATCAGGGCTTACATCGTGGCCGACCATGTCGTAGATCGTTGCATACAGTTCATCGCGGTGTTCGGGTTCCTGCTGCGCGAGTCGGGCGAGCGGCTTCCACGCCTCCTCGCGGTAACGTCTGGCGTCGGCCGTCCGATTCGCCCGCTCCGCAGCCGCCGCGCGGTACTCGTATATAGAACGCTCCAGCAACGCCGCGACCACCCGCAGTCCGAAGGTGTCCGCTCCCCCGGCCGCGACCGTGTTACGAAAACGCACCAGTTGGCTTAGGGCCTCGTCAAAGCGTCCGTCATCGCGATCGTTGCGGATGCGCTCCAGCCATGTGAGCGTCACCGCCCACTGAATACGTTGCCGCTCGTCAGGATCGCCGAGTTGCTCGGTGACGGCCAGGGCGCGATCCAACAGTTCCCGTGCGGGTTGATGATTGTTCAGCAGGCGGTGGGTCATTCCGGTCAGCAGCAGCGCTTGGACCTGAACGCGACTCGTTTTGTGGGGGGTTTTTAGCAGCGCGGCGTTGACGGCCACTCTTTCGAGGATATCGTTGAGTTGCTGGGTTCGCACAGGATCGGCATCGTCCCGCGGCAACGAATCATAGAAAAACGCCCACAGCAGCAGATATTCAGCTCGTGGTCCCACACGATCAAGCTCTTCGATGTATCCTTGTGCTTCCAGGTTCTCAAACTCGCGGATCGCGAGCTGGTCCACCCGCTTGTATTCAGTGGCAAGCTCTCCCAGCAGCACCCTCAGCACCGCTACGGCGCGCGTCGAAAGTGAAGGCAGCCGCTGACGATCCGCTGCGTTGCCGCCCCGGTAGAGGATGCTCGTGAAGAGAGGCTCGGCTTGATCGTACAGGAGTGAATGAGCGAGCGCGAAGCGCCATTCGAAGCGGCGTGCATCGTCGGGGTTCTCATCGATAACCTGTTCCAACAGCCGATTAGCCTCGGCAATCGCACTCTCTCGCTGTTCGGGCGACAGGATCGGGTCGTCGTGCTCCGCGAGCTTGACCTCACGCATCATGAGCAGGGCTTCGGTCGGGCTGCTCAGTGGGAAATCCTTCAAATGGAGTTCGAGCAGTTCCGTGAGCCCGCGTTTCCTGAGGCCCGCGCGGAACAAGGCCGTGCTCAGACGGGATTCCTCCGCCGGTTTCTTCGGCGCGTCTTCGGGCGGCGGGCCGGAAGAAGCCGCGACTGTCGTCAGCGAAACAGCCGCAGCCAGCAGAAGCAATAAGCTGCTACGGTTCGGCAAAGGCGATCTTCTCATACCCCGCGCGTAAGGCGGTGTTCCAGCAATTGACCACATGATCCCAGCGCACGTCGTTGTCGGCGACAATCACCACCGGCGTCTGCTTGTCAAAGCCGGGGTGCTCCTGAATCTGGCGCAGAAAAGCGGGCAACGCGGCGAAGTCCTGGGGCACACCCTCGAAACGATCGATACCGATCGTAAAGTCTTCGTGACCCTCACCCGCCTGTGTGAGGCGTATCACAATCGGGCTGATGGGAAGCGCCACAGCGGGCGCCCGCGAAGCATCGGGAAGATCCGACGCGAGAATCCCCTCCGCCCGCTCGAAAGTGGTCGTGACCAGAAAGAAGATGAGCAGCAAAAACGCCACGTCGATCATCGGGGCGAGATTCACCGCCATGGGAATGCCCCGCGCCGTGCGCCGGCGCCGACGGGGCCGGACGCGC
>JBARRC010000247.1:0-4681 GCA_049644045.1 Phycisphaerae bacterium | reverse complement strand
AGGCCACTCGATTGTCACTCTATCGGACGAGACTTTCCGCGCGACAGCCAGCGTCGCCTCGAAGGGCGCGCTTAAGACCCTCGACAAACGGCACGTGCTGCGTTTCGGCGACGGCCCGGCGTTTCTTGCCGACGTGCCCATGCCGCTGGCCCGCTCGTACCGGCAAACGGACGTGCGACTGGCCGGTCGATTCCGAGAGAACGTCGACTTGACGATCGAGTTGCCAGACGAGTGGAAGCCCTCGATCGTCCCGGCCGAAGTGGCAGCGGTGAAGGGCGATTGGGGAACGGTCGCGCAGACAGTCGACGTGGATGGCAAGACCATCCGGCTGCGTCGCAATGTGGCCGTCCTGACCAAGACCCTGACACCGGGCGATTTCGACCAGCTCCGCCGGGCCGTCAATGACCTGCGCACCACTCGGAGTCTGCTCACTGCGTTTGGCTGCACCGCGCGTCGCGGATGACGGTGTCAGCGACGTGGAGTTGTAGATCAGCGACGGGACGGACGTCGAGGATCTGGTGGCGAGCGGGCTGAATGAACCGGTCGGGTGCCACTGGCAGCTCGCTGCCAGGGCAGTCTTTCCGTGTTGGCGTGGCCTTAGAAAAGGGGAACCCAGGCTCGCCGAAAACCGGGGTTCCCTCGAGGAGGCTGTCCACTCTTTCGGGTGGATACCACAACCTCAGTGCGCGTATCGACGGGCCCCACGCGGTTCTTGAGAAACCGTCGGTGCCGTTTTGGGTCTCGGGGCGATTCACCCCCCTCTCGTTAGCGGTTATAGTGGCTGGATTGGTTCTGAGGGCAAGGTGTGTCTTAGAGCCGATCCCAGACTGGTTTACTAATGCCTCTGACCGGCTGGAAAACCGGTCCCACAGAGGCTTTGGGATGGGGTTTTAGCGGACTCCGAAGGAGCGTTTGATGGCGTTCGAGAAAGTCGATCCGAAGGTCGATTTCCCAGCCCAGGAGCGGGAGGTATTGGCCTTTTGGGAGCGGACCAAGGCCTTTGAGAAGCTCCGCGAGCTCAGCGCGGGCAAGCCGAAGTGGTCCTTCCTCGATGGTCCGATCACAGCCAATAACCCTATGGGCGTTCACCACGCCTGGGGGCGGACTTACAAGGACATCTACCAGCGATACCACGCCGCGATCGGGCGGGAGCTGCGCTATCAGAACGGCTTCGATTGTCAGGGCCTGTGGGTGGAGGTCGAGGTCGAGCGCGAGCACGGCTTCGCCACCAAGCGAGAGATCGAGACGTTCGGCATCGACCGGTTCGTCAACGAGTGCAAGGCCCGGGCGATGAAATACGCCGCCATCCAGACGGAGCAGTCCAAGCGGCTGGGCTACTGGATGGACTGGGACGACTCGTACTACACGATGTCGGACGAGAACAACTACGGCATCTGGGCGTTCCTGAAGAAATGCTTCGAGAAGGGGCTGATCTATAAGGGCATCGACGTCATGCCCTGGTGCCCGCGATGTGGCACAGGCATCAGCCAGATGGAGATGAACGAGGGCTACCGGGAGGTCCCGCACACGTCCGTCTTTATCAAGTTCCCGCTCCGCGAGCGTCCCGGGGAAAACCTGCTCGTCTGGACCACGACGCCGTGGACGCTCAGCTCGAACGTGGCCGCCGCCGTCCGGCCGGATATGACCTACGTGAAGGTCAAGCAGGGTGACGCTTTCTATTACGTCGGCAAGGCCAACTTTGAGAATCCTCGCGCACACCCGGTTCAAGAGTTGAATCCATCGAAACTGCCCGGCCTGATGTCGATCCAGGCGTTGTTCAAGAACAACGGCCTGTTCGAGGTTGTCGACGAGGTCACGGGTGAGTCACTCGTCGACCTGACCTACGGCGGCCCGTTCGACATGCTGGACGGTGCGGCTGAGGCGATCCCCGCGCACCGCGTGATTGCCTGGAACGAGGTCACCGAGTCGGAGGGCACCGGGATCGTGCACATCGCACCGGGCTGCGGCAGCGAGGACTACCATCTCGGCAAGGAACTGGGGCTACCGCAGATTGCGCCGCTATTTGAGGACGGTTCGTTTCGGCCGGAGTTCGGGTTCCTTGCGGGTAAGCGCTTCGACCGGGTGGCGGACGAGATCGTCGCGGATATGAAAACGCGAGGGGTCCTGTTCGCCAAGGAGCAGTATTACCACCGGTATCCGCACTGCTGGCGCTGTCAGGATGAGCTGGTCTATCGTCTGGTGGACGAATGGTTCATCAACATGAGCTGGCGCGAGCAGATCATGGAGTCGGCCAGGCAGGCGCAGTGGATTCCGGCGTGGGGCATCGAACGCGAGCTGGACTGGCTGCGCAACATGGGCGACTGGATGATCTCGAAGAAGCGCTACTGGGGCCTGGCCCTGCCCATCTGGGAGTGCCACGAGTGCGGGCACTTCGAGGTGATTGGCGATCATGAGGAACTCAAAGCCCGGGCCGTCAGCGGCTGGGAGGTCTTCGAGGGGCACTCGCCGCACCGGCCCTGGGTCGACGCGGTGAAGATTCGCTGTGCTCAATGCGGGCACGAGAATATGACGCGGATCAAAGACGTGGGGAACCCCTGGCTCGATGCCAGTATCGTGTCCCTGTCCACAATGGGCTACTTCAGCGACCGGAAGTACTGGGAGCAGTGGTTCCCGGCCGATTTCGTCGTCGAGGCGCTTCCGGGGCAGTTCCGCAACTGGTTCTACGCCTTGCTCGCGGTCAGCACGATGATGGTGGATCAGTCACCATTCAAGATTCTCAAGGGTCACGGCCTGGTCATGGATGACGTGGGTAAGCCGATGCACAAGTCCTCCGGCAACGCCATCAACTTCGACGCCGCCGCCGAAGAAATCGGCGTCGACGTCATGCGCTGGTTGTATGCCATGGCCGCGCCTGAGCGGAACGTTCTGTTCGGGCCCAAGCACTGCGACGAAGTCCGCCGCGAGGTCATCCTCCCGTGGTGGAACGTCTACTCCTTTTTCAGTAACTTGGCGCGGGTGGACGACTTCGATCCTTACGAACACACCGCCACACCGGAGGATCGTTCACTGCTCGATCGGTGGATTCTGTCGGACCTGCATAAGCTCATTCGCGTGGCGCACGAGTCATACGGCTCGTTCGATGTCGCCCGGTTCTGCGCCGAGGTCCAGCGCTTCATCGAGGTGCTCAGCACCTGGTACGTGCGGCGATCACGCCGGCGCTTCTACGATAAAGGCTGGCCCGCCGACAAGCGGGCGGCCTATGCGACGCTGTACGACGTGCTCACCACGTTCAACCGCCTTATCGCGCCGATTCTTCCGTTCATGGCTGAGAAGATCTATCAAAACCTGGTGGTCGGCCCCGCCGAAGGGCGCGACGAGACAGCCGCCAGTGTGCACCATGTACCGTTTCCCGAAGCGGACGAAGGTCTCATCGACGAGTCGCTCTCCGCCCATGTGGCCGCCTCGCTACGGCTCGTCTCGCTGGCGCGAGCGGCGCGGAAGGAGTCGAAGCTCAAGATCCGCCAGCCGCTCGCGGCCCTGGTCGTTGTGCCAGGTGATGATACGGAGCACCGGGCCGTCGAGATGTTCAAGGACCACTTTCTTGAGGAGTTGAATGTCAAGCAGGTGGCGCTGCGTGAGAACGCCGATGACGTGGTCACCGTGAGCGTCGAACCGAACATGAAGACTGTCGGACCGAAGTTCGGGCGAAGCGCCACCACAGCACGCGAGGCGATCTGTGCACTTGATGGAGGCGTGGTGGAGGACGCACTCAATCGCGGTGCGCCTGTGATGATTACGATCGACGGAAACGAGACACCGATCGACCGTGAGGACGTGATGATCACGAAGTCCTACGGCGACGACTGGGCCGGCGCCGACGACGGGAAGACCGTCGTCATGATCGACAAGCGGCTCACGCCGGAACTGAAGAACGAGGGTCTCGCCCGTGACATCGTGCGCAACGTGCAGAAGCTGCGCAAGGAAGCCGGATTGGAGATCGACGATCGGATCACCCTCAGCCTGGCGATGTCGTCGTTGTCACTACAGGAGGCCGTCAAGGCGTTCAGCGAGTACATCCAAAAGGAGACACTGGCGGTACGGATCGCCGCGACTCCACTTACCGGGCAGACGGCGTCCACCGACGTGAAGATCGACGGCCAACCCGTCAGGGTCGAATTGGCTAGAGCCCTATCCGAATAACCTTGATTTCGGAACGCCGCGCGGGCTGAAGCCCGCGGCTCGGGGTTATCTCGGATAGGTTCTAGGCTCGACTTTTGCCGTTTTCGGGACTCGCGCTGCCCATGACAAGGTGCCACACCTCCGTGGGGCCGGTTTCTTGGCCTGAGAGTGGGTTTCCTTGTCTAGAATCGGGGTTAGCTGTCTCAAAACAAAACAATTTGCGACCCCGACGGAATCTGGGTTTACTTGTTTGGCCTGATAGGGTACAGTTCCAGCGGTTGGTTCGTCGAACGAGGCGCGTACGTGATGGTGGTTGTTCAAGTCCGGATCGCATGGCCTGGATCGTCCTCCTACCCTTTCGGCCGGAGTGTCGGCCCCTTTCAGATTCGACCGTGAAAGGGAAAAAAACGGGTCGAGCATGCCATCAAGTGGAGATCTATGGTGGGCAAAAAGTTGTATGTTGGGAATCTGAGCTACAACGTGAGCAGTTCGGACCTGGAGCAGATGCTCTCCCCGCACGGAACCGTACAGAGCGCGGAAG
>JBARRC010000246.1:0-2034 GCA_049644045.1 Phycisphaerae bacterium | reverse complement strand
CTTCGAACGTGTATGACCGCTGGCCGGCATACGCCGCCAGCGTCGACGCCGCCCAAGCGGCCCTGGCACCGCTCGTCGAGCAGGCCGGGCACCGCATCTTCTACGGCTGCGGATTGACTTTCTGGTGGGTGCTTCTGATCACCGCAGGTCGCGCCGCCCGCGACGCCTGGCTGATCGACGACAGCCCCGCCTCCTGGGGTTTGTGGGCCCCCACATACAGCGTGGAGATCATCAAACCCGGGGCCGAGTGCTTCGATGGACATCCAACGGTGATTCTGACCCTCAGCATGGTTTATCATGCCCGGGCCATCGAACGCCTCAGGGAATACGGCCGGGCCATGACCGTGGTACGGCTGTCCGCAGGGCGTATCGAACGCTTGGAATTGGATGGCCGGTAGATGGCGAACTCCGCCGCGGGCTTCTGGCCGCGCGCCGCGGAAAGGACGCGTTTTGAAAGTCGCCCTGATATCCGACGTGCACGGCAATTACCCGGCCCTGGAACAGTGCCTGGCAAAGATCAGCCGCATGGGCGTCGAGCGGATCTTCTTCCTGGGCGACGCCGTAGGATACCTGCCCGGCGAAGTGGAGGTGCTGCGTCGCCTGGAGAAAGAGGGCATCGTCTGCCAGCAAGGCAACCATGAGGCAATGCTCCTGCAGCCCACGCCGCTGTCCCAGGAGCGGGAGACCGAGTACCGACTTCAGGAGGCGCGGAAGCGGTTGGCAGAAGCGGCCTCGCGATTGTCGCAGTGGCCGCAGCAGCGGGAGATCGAGGTGGCGGGGCGTCGCTTTCTGCTGGTCCACGGTTCCCCAGCCTCTCCGCTCAACGGGTATGTCTATGCGGACTGCAATATGGCCCGCTTGCCCGCGCCGCCCTGCGACGGCGTGTTCATGGGCCATACGCACCGGCCCTTTGTGGCGTCGCGACCCGGGCTGTTGCTGGTCAATGTCGGGTCAGTTGGCCTGCCGCGCGACCAGGGCAACCTGATGTCGTTTGCGGTGTACGACAGCGCGGACGAGACATGCCGCATTTTCCGGGTGGAGATGGATATTGAGCGGCTTCCGGGCACGCTCTACAATGTCAGTCCTATCGTGCTGGATTGCTTCAAGCGAAAGGCCAAGGGCGCCATTTTCGGCGAATTAATCGCATGAAGACACATCGAACGATGCTTCCAGTCATTGTGACCGGCGTTGGTGGCGGCGGCAATGGGGAGCAGATCGTCAAAGCCTTGCGACTGGCCGAGACCCCCTATGAGATTGTTGGCACGGACATGTCCGATCGCAGCAGCGGCCTGATGGCGGTGGACCACTCCTATGTGGTGCCTCCTGCGGCACATGCCGAGTACATTCCGACGCTGCTGAAATTGGCCCGCCGACATGCCGTCCGAGTGTTGTTTCCTGGTTCCGATCCTGAGCTGGAAGTGCTCAGCCAGGCCCGTGCGCGGTTGACCGACGCCGGCCTGTTGCTGCCCCTGAACCCAGCCGAGGTCATCGATCTGTGCATGGACAAGGTCCGGACCGCGGAGACGCTGACAAGACTGGGATTTCACGTGCCGGCGTTCAGGCATATCCGACGGGTGGAAGACGCCCTCACGTTTCCCCATCTTCCGGCGGTTCTGAAGCCCTCGGTAGGTGGAGGTGGTTCGATCAATGTTTTCCTGGTGCAGGACGAAATGGAACTGGCCGGTGGTGCCCGCCAATTGCTGGCGGTCTGCGAGCAGGTCACCGTGCAGGCCTATGTCGGCTCTCCGGACGCGGAATACACCGTCGGGGTTCTCCACGATTTGGACGGCCATCTGCTGAACTCAATCGCCGTACGACGCGACCTGCGCTCGGCCCTGAGCCGTCGTATCGCCGTCCCCAATCGCACGGCCAAGAGCGACCTAGGACCGACGCTGGTCATCAGCAGCGGCATTTCACAGGGCGACGTCGGCGAGTTCCCCGAGGTTACCCGGCCGTGCGAGCGGGTGGCAGCAGCCCTGAAGGCCCGGGGCCCGATCAACATCCAGTGTCGCCTTGTGGGCAGCGACGTCTTCG
>JBARRC010000245.1:0-1784 GCA_049644045.1 Phycisphaerae bacterium | reverse complement strand
CGGTCTTGTCGGCGGGTTGCTTGTTCAGTTGGCTTCGATCATCGACGGCTGCGACGGGGAGATCGCCCGCCTGAAACACCTGAGTTCCGCTCGCGGGGCGTGGCTTGACACCGTCCTGGATCCGTACGCGGATGTGGCCATAGCCCTGGGGGTAACATATGCTTTCGCTGCCGCGCACCCCGGCCCGCTGGTGTGGATCCTCGGGTTCCTGACCGCCTGCGGGTTTATCCTGGCCAGTTACGTGGCCAAGGAGTTTGCCATCCGCCACAAGCGGCCCTACCCCAACGACATCCTCAGCCGTCTAAAGTGTCGTGACCTGCGGCTACTACTCATCTGTCTCGGGGCGGTGGTGGGCCGACCGTTCGAGGCCCTCGTGCTCGCGGGCGCCGTGACCCACGCCTGCGTGATCGGCGTCCTGATCAAGGGGTGGCGTGTGAGCGGGCCGACGCGGTCCGGGCGCGATGCGTAGGAGGCTGCCTGTCCGGCAGAAGCGGTTCCGGTGATCAGGGACACAGAGCGGCATGCGTCGCTAACAGGACACAGGTCAAAACAGGATCGCAATTGTTGGAGCCTACCCATCGCGGGCCGCCCACGGCCCAGTAGAATTCCGTCGGTTTCGCAGGATGAGGCGGCGACCGTGGCGCGTAGCTACGGCGCGTCGTTTTCGCATTTCTGAAGGAGTCGTGACGATGAAACGTTACCAGAGTTTTCTTGTTGTTGTAGCGGGTGTGCTCGTGTTTGGGCTGTTGGCGTGGCCGGTATATGCGCACTGCGGAAAGTGTGCTAGCAGCGCCAAGGATATGGTCAAGAAAATGGACGATGGCAAGCTCAGCCTGGGCAAGGCCATCGAGTTGGCTGAAAAACACAGCAAGGGAAAGGCCGTGGCCGCGTACTGTGAGTTAGAGGACGGAGGTCTCGAGATCGAGGTGTACTGTCTGGTCGGTGACAAGATCATGGAAGTAGAGATCGACGGAAAGACGGGCAAAGTCACTGAGATGGAAGAGGCGAAAGCTCTCCCTGCGCACAAAGAGCACGCGCACGACAAGGCGCACGAGGACGAAGATGAGGACGAAGATGAGGACAAGGAGGAGGATTAGCCCAGCGAAGTGCATGGAGCGCGTTTCGGCGATGTCGTGCCACGCATGACCAACTTGCCGCTTGACGCCTGTGAGCTTCGGTGGAATCTCAAGAAGCTCGGTTTCGCGGTACGGTCCAGTTAAAGACCGGACCGCGCTTCGAGCAAGCAGAACATTGAGCGCGGCTATCCCACCACGTTGACGTTCTCGGCCTGCCGACCCTGCGGACCCTCGCTCACTTCAAACTCGACTTTCTGGCCCTCGGACAGCGGTTTGTAGCCGCCGTCGCCTTGTATGTCGCCGGAACGGACATTCACGTCCTTCGAACCGTCCGACGGAGTGATGTATCCGAATCCCTTGGAGCTATTGAAGAGCTTCACCGTGCCTTGCATTCGTGGACGTCTCCTTTGGGTGTCACGCGGCCGCCGTAGGCGAGTCTGGGCTCTGGGGCGTCATTCAGGGCGCTCGCCCGACGGGATTCGCCCGAGAATACTCAGAGAGGCAGCGACCTGCAAACAAGGGGACGCCCCGGCAGGGCGGGCAACACGGGCCTGTCATTGTGTTCGCTGCGCCACCCACCTTATGCCGATTTGAGTTGCTTGATGGCGAAACGGGCCATCGGCTGTCCCTGCACGCGGGGCGAGAGGCAACGGCATTAGACCGAAAGAGACGGATTGTTGTTGTCAGCAACGGCCTGCCAGAGATGAT
>JBARRC010000244.1:0-4831 GCA_049644045.1 Phycisphaerae bacterium | reverse complement strand
CTTCGAAGCGGCTACCGTTTTGGCGCCGCGTTTGCCTCGCGGCTTCCTGCTGGCCGCCGCCGGCGACGACGCGGCGCTCCCATCATACTCACGCAGGATGTTGGCCACGAAGGAAGGTTTCTGATGCTCCAAACGGATGATGTGCAGCGAGACAGCCTGTTCGGGCACGTCGAGAATAGCGACCAGTTCACGCACCTTCACTAAATCCCGCTCGCTCCCGGTGAACCAGACGGCCTCATTGCCCGGATCAGGCATGAGCTGGAACTGCTCCGGCCTGGTCTTACCCTTACCCTTGCCGCCCCCTCCTTCAAGCACGAGTGTCACCGTTGCGATGATCTCCGTCCCGTCGGCATACTCGAGTGGGATTTTCACAGGCCCCACCTGGCCCGGCTTGTCGAGCCACTCAATCAGTTTCCGAATACGCTTTATGTCCTCCTCATCCGCCAACACGATGATGGCGGCCTCCGACGGATGCAGGAGCATCGTGATGTCGTCGGCCGCAACCACCGGCGCGGTGGGAGCCTTACTGCCCCTCGACCGCCTGGAGGACGGTTTCTTCGTGCCGTCACTTGTTCGCGGCGTGGAGAAGGCACCGAGGATCTGTTGGACCGTGCTGATCAGCTCTGCCGGGTCGGCGTGCTCCACGGGAATCACCACCGGTTCGTGCTCTTGCCCCGACGTGTCGACATCGATGTAGGGCAGCAGGCGCTTGATCTCTTCAATCTTGTTCTGCATCGCCCGAACCAGAAGAATCCCCTGGGCGTTATCAGGGAGCAGGCTCACTTCCGGCTCGGGCATCGTATCGAGTTGGGTGATCTCTTTGGCCCGACCTGCCCTCCCTGCGCTGCGCGGCCGGCTGGTGCCGGCACCCCCGTCAAAATCCATCAACTCCTGGAGCCTGTCTACGGCCTCAGTGGGGAGGATGTATTTGATCTCGATTCTCTCGAGCGTCCGCGGGTCGGCGGTGTCACGCACGAGGATGTCCTTCAACTGAAGGTATTTCTTGATGTCTTTGACGAGCGCGAAGATCGTCACGGAACTCCCGTTCAGTGGCGCGACCCGCACGTAGTCGGGCATGAAATCGCGGACCACCTTCAAGTCGGCGACGGAGCCCGACTTGGGCGTGTAGATCACCAGCGCAAGCTCGTCATCCCGCAGATTGGCGGCGCGGAAGTCGTCAAGCGTTTTGAACATGCGATCGAGTGGAAGCACCCGCAAGATGTCGTTGACCCGAACGACCTCGAGGTGCGTCTCATGCCGCTCAATCCAGTAGGGTTCGTGCGGCTTATAATTGAACAGCAACATCCGCACCCGCGCGAGTGCTTCCTCGAAGCTCAGCTCCTCGGTGCTGACGAATGTCACTCTCCCGTCCTTGGGCGCCTCGCCCATCACCCCCAGCCCGGTCTGCCGCGCGAAACCTTCAACCAGTTGCTCGTAGGTGCCGTCCTTGATGCTGAAAATGTACGTCCTTTCTTCAGGAGGAACGTCGCTGTCGATGGGCGGGATGTTCAGCAGCGTCGAGGAACCGTCCGGCTGCTCGCTTTCCGGATCGACTGCATCGGGTTCCTCCCCAGGTTTCAACGACTTCGCCCGCGGAGGCACTTGCCCGGCCGGTCGGTGCGGCTGCCTACTCTTCGGTGGCTGGTCCTGCCGGGTCCGTCCCGCGCGCCCGGCCTTGCTTTTTTTGGCCTCCTGCCCGGGCTCAACGGCCTGGCCGTCAAGCAGCTCGTCAAGCTTTTCCTTGAGCTTAGGGTCAATCTGAGTCTTTCGAAGCTTATCTTCAGTCTTCCCTTGATCGTCTTTGTCCTTCTTCGGCTCTTTGGCCGGGGGGTCGGTCGTGCCGTCTTTGGGATCGGACGATTCCTTCTCGTCGTCCTTCGGGTCACTCGTTTCAGTGGGCGCGGCAGCGCTGTGCACATATCCCACGGCCGGAGCAACGCCAAACCCCGCTACCAACAGACACATGCCCAGCATCCCCGGCACACGCACGAAAATCGAAACCGGTGGTCGACTCATGCCAAGCTCTCCTCGTTACCCGCCTCCTGCGGTGAATACAAATGGCTTCCCCAATCGATCGTAACGTTCCATTTCCCAAACATGGTGCCAGGCCGGTGCACTTACTCCTTGCCTTTGCCCCTTTGTTCCGGCTTCGGCTTCGGCTTCGGCCTCGCGGTGTCCTTGTTGCCGCGAGGCCCGACTTTTTCAAGCCCTGGCCGTGACCTCTCGAAGCGGTCCTCCGTCTGCGAACCCGCCTTGTCGTTTTCCGTCCCCTGAGGTTGCCTGGGGGCAGCCTGCAACGGTTTCCTCCGCCCCGGTCGCGCTCTCGGGCCTTTGTCACGTCCGGCCTTAGGCGTCTTCCCCTCAGCCGTTTTCCCGGCCGGCTCGGGTGTCTTGGCGGCGGCAGCGTCTTCGGGCTCTGCCTCAGCCGTTTTCCCGACCGGCTCGGGTGTCTTGGCGGCGGCAGCCTCTTGAGGCTTTGCCTCAACCGTTTTCTCAGAAGCCGCCTTGGCTTTCTCGGCCGCCGCCTCTTCCGCCGCTTTGTCCGTCGCCTTGCCCTCCTCCGCCTCGGCCGCCTCCGCAGCCTCACGAATACGGTCGGCCAGTCCCTTGAGTTCCGGGTACTCCTCAGCGGTGACGTCGTCGACGACGCTCAAATCCTCGTCGAGTCGCAAACCGATGGGATAGATAAAGTACTCGTTATTTCTACAGACGATCCCGCCTCTGGGGTGCACGAAAACCAGCTTGCCACCATCGAACTCGTCGTCGACTGTGTAATAGGTCGTCTCTTTCTTCTTCTTGTCATAAACCATGACTTCGTCGAGACGCTCCATCCCCATGTCCGGCGTCTCGGTCATCAGAGCCATGCAAAGCTGCATGTACCGGCGGTCCTTCCAGCGATTATCCTTCGGCTGCGACGGCGGCGGTGGCTCGGGCGGCTCTTCCTGCTTTCGCGCCACTCGACGGGGCTCACGGACGGTCACCTTCACCGTGCCCGTGGCCGTCTCCCCGCCGCCATCGGTAACGGTTACGGTATAGCTGCGCGTAAACGCCGACGAGGTGTCGATCGCCGGGTTGGCCACGGTCGGATCATCGATCTCTTCCGTCCGATCCCATTCATAGTAGTACTCCCCGTCACCGCCGGTTGCCGTCACCGTCAGCGTGGCTTGTTCTCCCTGCTCAACGTTGACGGGGCGTCCGGTCTTCACGCGCAGTGGGATTGGCTCGGTAAACGGCTTGCGATCCCAGATGACCGAGTAGTCGCGAGCCTGGTGACGTACGAACGATTCGGGTTGCACCAGCTCCTCCTGCTCGATGCGCCCCACGAGTTTTTGTTGCGGCAGGACGCGCACCTCGATCGGTATGCGCACGTTCATGCGAGCTGGCCCGCGTTCGTTCCGCGAGCGGCTGGCCGGGTACACCGCGGCGTTGCCGACGCGCACGAGCTGGGGGAGTCCCGCGACATCCTCCAGGAATTCGACACCCGACTTCAGCGTCCCGACCACGCTCACGGTGATCACCATCTTCTCGAGCCCGGTCTTGCCGTCTTTGGTCGGCCGGCTGGGAGACACCTTCAGGTCTTGCAACTGATGCTTGTCGATCAACTGGTTGAGCCGATCTCGAATGTCAGTCTCGACCTTGCCGATATCGAACGAGCCGACCCGCGAGACGAGCGCCTCGTACTCCTCCTTCGCACGTCGAACGTTGTCTTCCACGGCCTCGAGCTGATCGTAGTCCTTCCGTCGCTGCGCGATGATCTGGTCAATCGTCAGCAGCGGCTCGATCCACCTCGGATAGACTACGGCATTGACCAGTGCGTAGGCGATCACTGCGCCAAACAATCCGGCCAGGATTTTCATGCGTCGATCCATACGTCACTCGTCGTCGAGAATCAAAATCCGAAGGTCTTGGACAAAGGGGTATTTGTCGCGCTTCTTCTCCGTTTGCGACCCCATGCTGATTTTGAACCGGGGCCGATCCCGATCCTCCCGGCGGAACTCGCCCAGTCTGCGAATCACCTCGGTGGCGGTCTCATGCTTTTTCATTCTTGTCTTAAGCGTAACCCGCCCCTCCTTCTGATTCATTTCAACGTGGGTCAGCACCATTTCCTGGTTCGAGGGGAGCAGCGAGAAGATTTCGTACAACACATCCACCCAAACATGCTGCTCCGTGTCGAACCCTTTGACCTCTGCGACCAGGTTGAGGAACTTCTTGTTTTCGCCGCGTTTCTCTTCCAGCCTTTGGATGCTCCGCTCCAGGGCCGCCAGCTTCTCACGTGACGGCTTGGTGTATTGAGCGAAGGCAACACCAGCCGCCGCCGCGAACAGAACCACAATCGCAGCCACTATGGGCGCTTTTTTCAACCGCTCCTGGGTCTTCGAGATCATCCTTTTCGGGTGAAGGAAATCGAAGTGCGGCGCGCCCTCTTCCGCGTGACCCAGCACCAACCCCAGCGACGCGGCGAAAGCGGCGGCGGCCGCTCCTTCATCCGGATCCCACCCGAACGTAGAGGCCGGGTTGTAGAGCTCCGTCGTGATGTTCAGCCGTTTCTGGATCGCCTCGGCCAGCGCCTCCTCCACACCAAGGTCACCGCCGATGACCACGTGGTCGATCGTCGCGCCGGCGTCGTCGGCGCGATACGCTTCGATCGATCGCGTCACCTCGAGAATCAGTGAATGGACGACCTGGTCCGGTCCGGGAGCTTCGTGGGATTCTCCACCGGCGTCATGCGGCGGCGGCTCGATTTCAAGAGCCTCCTGACGCGCAATCGAGAATACTGACGATTCACCGAAGCCCTTCGGAATCACAACCGATGCGGAGCGGGAGAACGACA
>JBARRC010000243.1:0-5197 GCA_049644045.1 Phycisphaerae bacterium | reverse complement strand
GGTCATAGATGACGACGTTGGGAAACAGCGTGCAATCGTCACCGATTCGGACCCCGTCACCCACGTAACAGCCGGGGTAGATCGTGCAGTTGTCGCCAATGGTGACGTTGGCGGCGATGGTCACTCCGCCGGCGATGTTCGGGTTTGTTCCGATGGTAGCCGACGAATCGATCGAGGCTCGATCACTTATGCCCCACTGTGGATGCTTTCGATGACCGTGCAGCTTGATGATGGCCACCGTGACAGCACCATACGGGTCAGCACAGCGAATCACCGACAAGCGGTCGGGCACAGCCACGTCGTCCTGGACAATAACGGAGGAGGCTCCGGTCTCGCTGAGGGCTCGGAAGTACTTCGGATTCGACAGGAAGCTGATCTCGCCGTCAGAGGCGTCGTCGAGGGTGTTGACGGCCTCTACAACGCGGTCCTCTCCGTCGAGCCGCGCCGAGAAGCCGGCGTCGCTGAGCACGTTGCACAATTCACTGAGTCGCAGTGAAACCACGCAGCCACCTACCAAAGCCCGGGAAAACCGTAACCGCTGAGGCGGCATTCTACGGACGCGATTTCAATGCTGTCAAACAGTTATCCCGTCAATATCGACTATGCGGCAAGGTAAGTGTTCTCGAGGGCCACCCGTATTTTCTTCAGCGCGTTGTTTTGAATCTGTCGCACACGCTCCTTGGTCACCCCGATGATGTGACCGACCTGCTCGAGCGTTTTGGGCGAAATGGTGCCATCACTCCCACACCGGCCGATGGCAAAGCGTTCATGGATTACGGTACGCTCCACGTCGCTCAAGCCGGCGACGTTCTGAAGGAGAATCTGCTTGAGTTCGTCGACGCAGTCCAGTTCCACGTCCTCGCGCCGCCTGTCCAGGTGGTCGCTGCGTTCCATGGCCGGATCGAACTCCGCCGGGAACTGCCCGCGATACCGGCTGGCGCGCATGGCCACGCGCGAGAAGGCCTTGAGGATCGCCCGGCACGAGTATGTGCTGAACTTGAAACCGCGAGAACAATCGAACTTCTCGACGCTGCGAAGCAGCGCCATGTTGCCTTCGCTGATCATCTCGCTGAAATCAATGTTGGTGAGCCGGGTCCGCTTCGCCATGGCCAGGACCAGCGGCAGGTTGAGCCGGACAATCACACTACGTGCCACAAGGGCACGATGCCCCCACGCCAGAAGACGACGCGTCGCTGCCGCGGCGAGCCTCCGCCCGGCATATTTGGCAAGGATGTCCGCAATCTGTTTCCGGACATAGTTGAAACGCATGAAGATGTGCGCTTCCTGAGCGTACGAGAGTGCCGGCAGACGCTCGCCAGCGGCTACAGCGTCCGTAACTCGATCGGGCGCTTCGACAAACCGCGTGGCCATGCGGTCTACAAGCTTGGCCTCGCCACCCAATAATTGCCGCTCGATCGAGCGCTTGGAGAAGCCGGCGTGGTCAACATACTCGGCTGGCTCGGTCAGCAGCTTGGTAAGCAGGACCTGGTCCTCGGGGGAAAGGGCATTGATCACCGCTTCGCTCGGCGGCTTGGCGGTGGGCAGCGACCTGGAGCCCCCTCTTACTTTCGGGGTATCGATCACTTGCGTAGCCATCAGTCAACTCCTTCCGCTCCGTTGCCTCCTAGGGCTGACAGGGCCGTTCCAGACCCATAAACAACCCTCTGTACTTACTACGCCGACTGGCGGCGTGTAGCCGGAGCATCGCGCGAAAACTTACACTTCCACGCGTCAAGACCGACAGACACGCACAAGCCAAGCTTCGCGCATTACCACATTGCTGGGGAGATAAATAGCGGGGGGACCAACTGCCATTCAATTATACAACATGGATGGCTCCCTGGCAAATCCATGCTGTCATTGAGACGCTCTAACACACCGTAACCGTCAATAATCATTGACGCTTTAATTTGTGGCACCAAATATCCAGTCACCCACTCGTAGTCGAGCTCGTCAAGGCCGTGGATAATGACCTGAGTGTTCGTTTTCGGTCTAAGGGACGCGCGGGTTTTGCAGTGAGTACACCGGTTTTGCACTGGGGGTATATCGCAGGGGTCCCCTGTCTGCTCTCGCCTGCCTCCGTTTCGTGGTCGCTGCCTTCTTGGGTGCTTGCCACTACTCGCTCGTCGCGGGTGGTGTGGGATGGCTGCGGAGCGCATGAGTTGAGCGCGTGGTTCGCAGAGCTTGCCAGGTGACGGACCCTACACGGGTCAGGCCAGCTTGCGAGCGATCTCCTCGTCGAGAATCTCGCGGACGGTCAGGGCGATGATGGCCTTGCCGCTCTTGCGGAAGAAGGCGTCGATTTCGCGCAGGGCGTCGCTGGTGTAGTCAAACGCGACAAAGAAGCCTTTGGTGCGGTCCTCGCGGGTCATGACGGCTTCGAACGCGTCAATGTCGGGGCGGCCCACCTTGTCCTTCTGCTTGACCTGGATCGGGTACCAGTGGTCCATGAACTCCAGCTCGCCCGTGTCAGCCCCGCGCCGCTTCGGAGTGGCGGCCACGGGGAAGATACGGCCGTCGATTCCCATGTCGCCGACCTGCGTCTTGTTGGGGATGCCGCCCAGGGCGATGACCGCCCAGTTCTCGAACTCGAACGGCGGGAAACGCATGGGCTGCCAACTACCCGTCGATTCCGAGGATCAGCACGGGAATGTCAATGTCCGCAACGCCGCGCGCTTTGAGATCCCAAACGAACTGCTCGAAATACGACACGCCGGATGACATCTCGTCGGCAAAAGCCTTGACCGGGACAATCTCGACGCCGCAGTCAATGTGGCCGAGGTTGCGGAAGATCGTCATCTTCGCGCAAACGTTGTAAACCATGAAAGCGTACTTACCGAATAGAACCTCGCCCCCACAGCAACTTGGGGCGGCATTGCTCACCAGTCCGGTTCCGATCAAACACTCGGAACACTAGGCAGAATTCGTTCAAACACTTGGACGTCATCACAATCAAGGTTGCGACCCGCGCTGATTCTTTGGGCACATACCGAGGCATCTTCTGCTGTTCGGAAACAGTGCGCGTCAACAGCCACTCCAGACATTACCTCAACGACGAGGAAGACGATCGTTTCGGAATCATGCGACATCGTGGGAAACCCCTCTCTTGAGCCGGTCGTACCAGTCCAAGACGTTCGCGTATTCGAGAAAACTCACGAGTTCGGACAGGCCGCTCTTTCTAAAGGTTGGTCTGAATGCCTGTCGTGAAAAGACGGCGCGTCTCGCATCGTTTGAGACGATGTGAAAACGAGACAAGCGCGGCGTCGTCAAAAGAACGTCGTTGAATCTCAGCAGCCCACTGTAGATGGGCGTTGAATGCTCAACCTCAAAGAGCCCTTCCACCTTGTTGCTTCCAGCGCTGATCCAAACCACGTCCACTTCAGAAATAATCGACGCGACCTCCTCGAACCCCGCCGGAATCCTCGGACATACGGAGAATCGCGATGCGACTGACCAATCAAGCCTCCCAACATCGTTTTGGGGAATCCACACGTCAAATCCTTTGAGGCGACCGACCGCACCAAGCAACGTTTGCACCTGTGAGTGCGACAGGTTACGAGCGGGCCGCAATCGATCCGCTTCTAAAGATCGTTCAAGGGTAGCCATTCCAACGTAGCCTTCTACATTGAAACGTCCTTTTCTCGCGATATAGAGTTGGCGTGAGTCCTCCTGTGAAATGAGCTGCACCTTATGCTGCCCATCGCTCGCCGTCTCCGACGTCCGGAATACTTCCTCGAAATCCGCGTATGGTATAAACAGGGGAGGATCGTTACTGTCGACAAATAGACACACAAAGCCGTTGTGGCCCTCCAATTGTCTAAGGTCAACGTCGCGCAGTCCGAAGAAGGTTCGGCCGTCCGGATGCACTTTAGAATAGCGGAAGTAAATACGCGCAGCGTTATTCGCTAGAGTGAAAAGCGATTGACTCTTTGGAAGGCGATTTAACTCGCCAAATCGCTTTCGAAGAGTATCAAGAAGTTGCGCTTTGTAAATGTTGGGCATTTGAGTTACCGCCTGTCTCAACGCCGCATGGAACGATTACGCGGCCCTCATGACGTGGTCTCCGCACATGATTCGCAATGCACCTAATGGATTCGAACCAAGCGGGTTTCCGGATGGCTGGCCCCGCTTTTCTCCCTTGAAATGCCTCTTGCCCGGATACTTCGATGGCACACGAATGTCGTCAAGGTTGAATGTGTAGGTATCGCCCTTGGTAAACCAAAGCAGCACTTCGTAGCGCCCCGACAGCCGCTTGCTTGCGTGCAGCCCATGTGCGAAGTGCCAGATGACGCGGTTGCGCAATTTTAGCCCGTGCCGCTTGAAAAACGGGTAATAGAAGATGTCCAGCGGGAAGACCTCCGCCTTGTCCACAAAGTTCCCCACCTGCCAGCACAGGGAACCGCTAGGCGATAGAACGCGCACGAGTTGATCGACGATTGGGCTTAGCGCCTCCAGGTAGGTATCAAGCTCGGTAGCGCGCTCGTAGGCCTTTCCAATGTTATATGGGGGCGATGTGATGATTAGCTGCATGGACGAACGGGGCAGCCCCGTGAGTGTGTCCAAGCAGTCACCCGGAGCGATAACGACTTCGGCCGACTCACTGAACGCGGAAGCGATATCGGGCGCGAGGAAAGACTGTTGAGGGCTTCCGGTCTTGCTGGGTTTTGTACGCATGATTGCATCCTCAGATCGGCCCACCGTATGGGCCATTAAGTGTCAATGGCATCCCGGGCAAGCTCGACGCAGCGCGGGCGCATGTAGTCGATGTAGGCGGCCGTCGAGGCGTGCCGGTCCTCGAAGGCCCGCTTCTCCTTGGTCTCGCCCCAAAAGACCTCGTAGTTGCGATTGCTGTTGAACGGCGGGTCGATGTAGATCAGGTCCACGCAGCCGTCCGGCAGCTTGCGGAGCTGGTCCAGACAATCACCGCAATAGACGATGCGCGTGTCGAGCAGCGCCGAGGGTCTCCCGGCGCGCCCGGTTGGAGTGGCAGCGCGCTTCGCAGTGGCTCGCTTGGCTGTGGTACGTTTACGGGCCATGGCTCAGACTGTCTCTACTAGAAGTCTGAAGTAATGTCGATCAAGACATGAGGCGCCGAGCACTCGGACTTGCCCAGTTTCAGAGACGGGATGCCGTCTTCGCACCTCGTTGTCTCCGCTTCTGTCAAGCTAACGTCATTGATCTCAAAAAGCCTGAAGCC
>JBARRC010000242.1:0-2459 GCA_049644045.1 Phycisphaerae bacterium | reverse complement strand
GTGAGCATCGGGCTGCCACCGTAGTTGTACATCCCGCCGCCGCATCCATCCGGCCAATCTCTTGGGTCATTGCCGATACTGATGGTGAATCCATCAAGAATCGCTGTTTGGTCCGTCCCGGAGCCAGGAGGTGATGACATGATACGCCCCCAGAGTCCGTGCTTCGACGCCGCTAACCCTTCGCCCAACCCTAATGACCCACTCATCGGGTTTCAGTTCGACGAGACGTACGAACGCACCGAGGAGGAGGTGTACCCAGGGTATGTGAATGACGTGGAAGACCGGATCACCGAGTTGCACGAGGCTCTACCTGATGGTTTCAAGGTCATGGCATACTTTCGGGGGGTTGCGGATGGTTGGGGTACTCAGACCATGGAGGACACCCTCGAATGGATGGAATGCTTCCAGAGTGAGTGGGACCTTGATGGGTGGTATCTTGACAATGCCGACTATACCGGCGGCGAGAGCGGTGGGTGGTATACGACCTACGACTTCATTCGCAAAGTGCGAGAGCAGGTTGGCGAAGAGGGCGTGCTCTTCCATCACCACTCCTTGGACGAGTGGGGCGGCCATACCGGCCTTAAGTCGATCATGGTCGACGCCTACGTGGACTATACCAAGACCGGTGAGCACGGCAAGATCGCGGACGTTGCCGATGTGAACGACCTGTTCATGCGGTACTACATGAGCAACTACGGCCTGTCGCAAGCATTCGGCACCTATTCGCGCGGCAGCAAAGACCGCGGCTACCCGCCGATCTATCGCACGGAGTATCTAAGAGCGGCGGGTCAGAACCTTCATTGTGCTCCGAATACTTCAGGACGCTACCCGGAAGAGGGGGCAGATCGCACCTATGTCTACGAAGAGTACGCAGACCACTTTCTGCCTGTGCACGACACCAAGCGAGCCGAGTATGCCGGCGAATTCGATCCGGACGTTACGTGGCCTGTGCCTGATGACGGTTGGTTTCGAAGGATCGGCGGCAACGATGTGACGGTAGAGTACGTCTCTAGCACGTCTGTACGAATCACGTGGACAACGGATGCAGAAGCAGTAGACAGTTGGGTAGTATATACGAATGTAACAACTGAGCCATATGATTACGGTTGGATATTTTGGGAACATCCCGAAGAGTGTGACTGGACCACGTCTGATTGCGTGGTCGGCAGCCCCAACCCACAAGAAGTCAGCGACCCAAACGGCACGCCGAGGACGGAGCACGAGGTGGAGATAACGGGTCTTGATACAAATAGCGAGTACAGGTTTCGCATCCGATCGAGCAATGGAGAGCTTGTTCCGGACGAAATCAGATGGGGATACATCGGCTTCTTTGATACTTGTCCCCCACCTGATCCTCCGATCCTTCCGGAGGATCCAGAACCAGCCATGGAGAAGAATCGTTACGTGTCATTCACTCCGGCGAACGCAGGATGTCAAACGGCCTTGCGCGTGACCCTGGTGGACCTGCCAAGCCCCTTTGAATCCTTTGAAGGTACACAGATGTGGGTCGGTCAGCCCAGCGAGGTCTCCGAGTCGGCTGGTCAATCGGGCCCCACGCCGCCGCCGACCTTCTGGGCGGCGACGTTGGTGTGCGACTCTGAGAACGCGCACTCTACGGATTGGTCCACGATAGACGTACTCCATGTTTACAGCGAGGGAATCGTTCCTAACGCGACGTATGAAGTTCAGGCCATTTACGAAGACTGTGACACAGGGGACGAGGACAACTACTCGGCCCCGCTGTCGATCACCACGAGCATCTGGGGCGACGTAACTGGCGGCTGTTATTATCCAACGCCCTGCATTCCACCGGACGGTGCAGCCAATTTTGTTGATATCAGCGCGATCGTTGATAAGTTCAACGGCCTTTCCGGGGCGCTGATCAAGTCGCGGGCGGATATCGCCGGGGATCCGCCGCTCGGCATTCCGGACCGGCTTGTCAACTTCGTCGACATTTCGTACGCTGTGGACGCATTTCGTGGTCTGGCGTATCCGTTTACCGGGTTTGAAGGGTGTGAATGACGTGCGATGGTTTCAATGAGCAACATAAACACGAGGTTTCGGCGTGCAGAGTACGGCCTACACGGCTGCAAGTTGTGGGTTTTCCCAAGGAGATTATCTCATGTTCAAGAGTATTTCATATAGCGTTTTCCTGGTTTGTGTTTTGGCGTTTGTTGTCTCCGCGGCTGGTGGAACGATATACGTCGACGCTGATTCCACGTGCAGCAGCGACTGTGGGGGCAGTTGGGCGGCTGCGTATCCTGACCTTCAGGATGGAATCGACGCTGCTTTGAAGGCCGGTGGCGGTGAGGTCTGGGTCGCAGAGGGGACTTACCGCGGGACCATATCGCTCAAAAACGGAGTGAAGGTCTGCGGCGGCTTCGCGGGGACCGAGAGCAGCGCCTCAGCCGGCGATCCCGATGCACACAAAACTTACATCGACGGGGGGAGTCTATCGC
>JBARRC010000241.1:0-4751 GCA_049644045.1 Phycisphaerae bacterium | reverse complement strand
TATACACGAAAAACGAGGCATTTCGAGTACTTTTCTGCAAAAGGACCTTCAAAGTACGCTTGGTTAAGGGCTAGTGTGGCGTAGTGCTGAACGGACAAGGGCATCGTAACAAAGCTTTGTTAGGCCTTTTTCGCGTATGTCATCCTCCCACTGTAAGGCCAGATAGACGACAGCAGCGATCTGCTCGTCAGAGGTCAGCGCCGCCGGACGTCGAGACGCTAGACCCTCATTGGCCAGGAAAGGATCAGTGATGGCTCGCGCTAGCTCTTCGGCGGCATTTTCTCGCGCTGCCGTCGTATTGACTCGGTCAAGAAACCAAGAGCGATCTCGAACGTCCAGAACGAGTTTGTATTTCTTGAGGACCTCTTGTGCTAGAGTATCGGACTTGGGGCCCACCTTGCGATTCGTCAGGTAGGCCAAGATTCTCGTCGTCGGAAACTCTTGCGAAATGGTCGCTGCGGTCTTGTTAATTTTCTGCTTCCACTCTTCTCGTATTGAGAACTGGAATGCAACTGACGGGTCGTCGCTGTCGCAAAACAGGGTCGCATCGCGTCCTTTTTCGCCCGATCCCGCGAGGTTCCGCAAGTTTGGATGCTCCGAAATCAGGAACTGGCGGCAAAGCTCTTCAAAGCGTTCCCAGTCACCTGGATGGAGCCGTTCAAGTGCAAGCTCGAATCGTTTGGTGTGCACCACGAGTATCCTTTGCACGATGAGAGCCGAGAAACATGATGCTGCATTCCCAGACCGTAGCGACAGGGTGGGAACTCGTCAAGAGAAGCCACGGGCGACGTGCGGCTCCAAGGCGTTCGACGATCCCGGCGTGTTTGTCGAACTGCCCCTGTTCAACCAAGACGATGTGCGCCGCCGAATCATCATCACCCTGAGCGTGACGAAGGTCGTCCAACACATTTGGGAAGCGATCCGGTTTGAGAATACCGAGGCCTTAGAGCCGGTGTTCGACAGCGAGAAGCCTATCCGGTGCACTGGGGACGTACGTCCGTGGTACACGGGCAAGCCGTGCGAGGTGACGCAGCGGTCGCATATCAGCCACTGTGTCTACGACAGCACATGGGAAGCGACCGAATCCTTCGAGCTGGAGCGGAACCGGCATGTCCGGGCGTGGGTGAAGAACGACCACCTCGGCTATGAGATCATGTACGTCTATAAAGGCGTCGTGCGAAAGTATCGCCCTGATTTCCTGGTCCGGCTGACGAGCGGCACGATGCTGGTCCTTGAGGTCAAGGGACAGGATAGCCAACAGAACCGAACCAAACGGGAGTTCCTCTCCGAGTGGGTCAAAGCCGTCAATGCGCACGGCGGATTCGGCAAGTGGGCTTGGGATGTGTCCTTCGACACGGCGGACATTGCCGGAATACTTGAGCGGCACAATCGACCATCCCTCTGAAGCAGATGCGGGGCGGGTGGACATCCCTGTGCTTTGGCCGGCGACGGCAACAGCGTCATTGAGGCCACGAACGAGAAGAGCGGCGAATGCTTCGTCGCGCGCGAACCGGACCTACGATGATCCCGACAAGCTGGCCGAAGCCCGTGAGTTGTGTATGCCCTGTGTCGAAGCATTGCTGGATGCAGCAGGGGGCGAGTAAGATGGAGCACTCATGATACGCAAGGCCATAATCGTAGTGCTCCTGCTTGGGGCATTTGTGTGACCCATGAGTACGCCGAGACTGGACATTGCTTCGCTGTCGCCGTGGATTCAGGTGCGTTTCTCGCGTTCGGCGGGTCCAGGCGGGCAGAATGTCAACAAGGTCAGCACGCGGGTGACGCTCCTGTTCGATGTCGTGTCGTGCACTGTGCTCACCGACGTGCAGAAAGCGCGGATTCGTGGGCGGCTCAGAACGCGGGTTTCGCGTGACGGGCTGTTACGGGTTGTGAGCGAACGTGAGCGAACGCAGGCCAGGAATCGCGTGGCTGCGGAGATACGTCTCATCGAACTTCTCACGGAGGCAACGCGTCAGCGGAAATCGCGGCGCAGGACACAACCGACGGCGGGGTCGCGGGAACGGCGATTGGAGTCGAAGCAGCGGCGCGGTGAGGTCAAGCGGCAACGAAAGCCGACGATGGATGATTGAGGATCGGGGTCACAGATAGGCGGTGAGCGAGCCCGAAAGCGTGCCGTTGGATCACGTCGGGGTGGTTGTTGGGTTCGCCAGCGTCCCCCGGTTCCACCACGGCTGGGTTTCGAGGGTTCACCCCGTATACAGGATGCGTACTGGCTCCAGAATCGCACGAGGCAACCTGCCGGGTACCTGAGCACCCTGCAGATCGAAACAGGCCGTATTGGGGCCCCTGGGGCGGGGTTTGATGGTCTAGTTGACCCGAGATCGGGTTTCTGTCTCCTTAGCCAGGGCAAAGCTCAAGCTGCGGACCAACACCTTCAGCGACGTCGGCACGCATCAAGAGCTGTGCCAGCCGTGCACTGAGGCTGTGCTGGATGCGGCGGAGAGTCGGGGGCCGTGATCGGAGGATTGTTTCCCGGGCCCGATTCTGGGATAATGCTGACGATACGGGTACCGACGAGTTTGATGATGGAGGTTGTGCGCCTGAACTTGATGTAACACAACAACTTGAGCTTGGTCTGACCAAGCATTCCGGCTCTGAGCAAACTGCGACGCGATCAGGCAGAAGACGGATACCTTGGGCGGACTCCCGATCTGGGAGTCCGTCAGGGCGTTTCTTCTGCTGAGCCGTCGCAGGCCCGCTCGGAGCGACGTACCTTGGCGGCTCCCTTTTTTTCATGTCACAAGCAGGTGCAGGCGATGCATCGGCGGGGCAGCCGGGGTAGGCGGAATGCTGGGATCTTGGCTGGAAGGCCCAAGCATCTCTTGAAAGGAAGGAATCATGTCAAGGATAAGGCTAAACGCCGTCGCGGTCATGGGCATCGCGAGCTCGATCACAACTGGAGCCTCTGTGCTGGCCCAATGCGAACTGCAGAAGTTGACCGCTTCGGACGCCAACGGGAGCTGTGAGGATTTCGGTTTTTCCGTCTCCGTCAGCGACGACGTGGCGGCCATTGGTGCTCAGGCAGACGACGACGCTTCTCCAGGAGACCCTAACTGCATTTCTGGTTCGGCCTACGTGTTCCGCCGAATCGGAGCAACTTGGGTCGAAGAGCAGAAGCTCACGGCCTCTGATGCGGAGTGCGGAGACCATTTCGGCGCTGCTGTGTCGATCAGCTCCATCAACGGCCATGTTGTCGCGGTCGGCGCATGGGGCAAAAGCCAAGGGTCCTGGAACGCATGCGGGGCCGCATACATGTTTCGTTGGAACGGCTCCACATGGATCCAAGAGCAGAAGCTCACCAGCGCAGACCCATCGCCAGGAGACGGATTCGGGGCTTCCATTTCTGTAAGCGGTGCCACCGTCATCGTGGGAGAGCCAGGCGACGATTGCGGCGCCGGAGACCATTGCGGCTCGGCCTACGTCTATCGATTCAACGGTAATGACTGGACTCAAGAAGCCAAGCTGACCGCTTCGGACGGAATGTCCCAGGACCGGTTTGGCACGTCCGTCGCCATTAGCGAAAGCTACGTGGTGGTCGGTGCAACGGGTGATGACGATGAGGGGGACGATTCGGGCTCAGCCTACGTCTTTGGGTTCTATGGTGGCAATTGGCTGCAGGAGGCAAAACTGGCACCCTCAGCTCTGGCTTCGGGGGACCACTTCGGAATGTCAGTGTTCCTTGACGGCAATACGATCATCGCCGGCGCGGATCAGGACGATTGTGTCGACGGGCCCGATTGTGGGTCGGCCTACATCTTCAGGCGAGGAGAAAGCGACTGGATTCAGGAGGACAGGCTTGTTGCGTCGGACGCCTCTCAGGACGACTGTTTCGGGAAGTCGGTGTCAATACAAGGGGACATAGCCCTCGTCGGCGCGATCAACGACGACTGTGCCGGCGGCTCTGCATGTGGGGCCGCATACCTCTTTGCGCGCAACGACAACGGAACTCCACCGGATTTCAGCGACGATTTCTGGGAGGAGACCGGCAAGCCCGTGGCGAGTACCCCGGGAGAGAGCGACTATTTCGGTCACTCCGTTGCACTGGCCGGGACTCAAGCCATGGTGGGTGCTGACGGTGACGATGACGCATGCCCCGGTGAGCCGGTCTGGTGCAACTCCGGTGCGGTATATGTGTACTCGCTGCAGCCCTGTCCACAGATCCCCTTGCTTTCCGAATGGGCTTTGGCTGTGATGGCGCTCCTGCTGTTGAGTGCCGGGGCAGCCCTCAGCGTCAAGCGCCGACAGGCGCCAGTTGACAGTTAGATGCTCAGGCTCGGAAGGCCATCTCCTTGCTACACGTTTAATGACTGCCCGTCAAAGCGACGCTGCTGCAGGTTCCGGTGTGGGGAGTACGGTTGGGAAATGCACCGGAGACCCCCATTGAAACCGAATCTGCGTCGGCGGGCGGGCTTACCTAGGGAATCGAAGGGGGCCCCAAGCGCATGATGTGACAACACAACGGCACGTACACCTCAGCAGTCTGACGGAATCGAACCTGAAAACCACCGGAAAACATAGGGGAAATCGCTACCTCGCACAGACGGTTGCGTGAGGCGTGTTTTTTCTACAGGGGACCCGCTGTAGAATTTTTCTCTTGACAACATGCCAAACACGTGTCATACTTACTCTGTAAAGAAAAGTGCTCCCGCGGTGGCGTTAACACCCGGGAGCGTGGCCAACACCTACACAGGAGGTATCGGCAATGCAATTCTACGGAAAAGCAGAGACGG